>NZ_JANEWL010000099.1:0-17479 GCF_028069815.1 Citrobacter sp. Awk 2 | reverse complement strand
CAGCTGATTATATTAATCTTAATATGTGACCTTTTGTTGGGATATATTTTCGACGGGGACTATTGTGCTGATTATGGTTTACTAATCGTTAGTAACCTATGTAAAATATATACAACCGGAGGGTTATAGGTGAACATATAATATTTTCGGGTGTTTATTAACTACCAGTCATTTAACATTTAATTAAACAAATAAAAACATAAAACACAAGCGAAATGTACAATTATTATCCGTTAACTGACCAGAGTGTAGCCGGGTTCTATCTCTATGCCAGAAACCCGGCCTGATTTCTATGCCCGACGTGTTGCCAGCCAGCAAAGTAGTGAGCCAGCACAGACCATCAGTGCGCCTTGCCAGAACGAGAACGACAGCGGGGCGCTGAGCAATACGGCAGCCAGTGCAGAAGAAAGCACAGGGGTGAAATAAGACCCTACCGCCATGACAGTGACATTACCGTGTAAAATTCCGATATTCCATGCTGCGTAGGCAAATCCTAGCGTTAATGCAGCCGTGAACATCTTAATGGTCACCGGTGTGCTAAAAACCATTTCTGGTTGGGGCGTCATAAAATAGTAGACCCACAAACTTGTCGCGGTCAGTAAAACAAAAACGGTAATGCCATTAAACCCTTTCGCAAATTTATTAGTGACTGTGCAATATGTTGCCCAGATAAAAGCACCAAAAAATGCGAGAAAATAACTCAGCGGACTACTGGCAATGTTGCTGATAATTTCACCTGGGTTTAGACCGTTCTCGCCACCTAAAACCCAGCAGACTCCGGTCAATGCGAGAATTAATCCTGGAATTATCATCCAGTTTGTTTTTTGACCATTAAATAATATAGCAAACAAAATCGTCAGACTTGGCCAGAGATAATTGACCATTCCTACTTCTATTGCCTGGTGTCGGGTAGCGGCATAACCTAATGCCAGAGCCAGGCACATTTCATAGCTGACAAAAAGCACGCTACCCGCGATTAAATAGCGAGGCGGAATTTTTTTGATATTCGGAAATCCGACGGTAAATATCAGCAGAATACCGCTTAATGAGAAAATCATCGCTGCGCCGCCCGCCGGCCCCAGTCCTTCACTCACTCCACGCATCAACCCCACCATCGTGCTCCACAGCACGATGGCGATGAGTCCGATTAACGTTGCTTTTTGTTTTGTCATGCTGTTTGTCTGTCCGTCGTCCTGGCAAAAATGAAGCTGAAATTTATAGCACTTTTACGTCAGTACGGGCTAACTAATTAGCTTTTAGCTAACTCCTTGTGGGTACAAAGGTTACACAAACTGCACTATTTAGTAGCGGAACCGTTTCGTTATTGATTTGACGCAAAAAAAATATGGATATAGCTGTTAGTTTCGACGCGAAGTTGTACATGTCATCTTTCAGACTGCCGCGCTGGCGCAAGGTGAAAGATGTCTTGTACGAACCCCTGTAAAAAAGAGGAAAGCAATGGACGTCAGCCGCAGACAATTCTTTAAAATCTGCGCGGGCGGTATGGCGGGAACAACAGTGGCAGCACTGGGTTTTGCACCCAAAATGGCACTGGCTCAGGCGCGAAACTACAAACTGTTACGCGCAAAAGAGATCCGAAACACCTGCACATACTGTTCCGTAGGTTGCGGGCTATTAATGTATAGCCTTGGTGATGGAGCAAAAAACGCCAAAGAGTCGATTTATCATATCGAGGGGGATCCCGATCATCCGGTGAGCCGTGGGGCACTTTGTCCTAAGGGCGCAGGATTACTGGATTACGTGCACAGCGAAAGCCGTTTACGCTACCCGGAATATCGCGCTCCTGGTTCCGATAAATGGCAACGCATCAGCTGGGATGAAGCGTTCTCCCGCATTGCAAAACTGATGAAAGCAGACCGTGATGCCAACTTTATTGAGAAGAATGAGCAGGGCGTTACGGTAAACCGCTGGCTTTCAACCGGGATGCTGTGTGCATCTGCGGCGAGTAATGAAACCGGCATGCTGACGCAAAAATTCGTGCGCTCACTCGGCATGCTGGCAGTAGACAACCAGGCACGCGTCTGACACGGACCAACGGTAGCAAGTCTTGCTCCAACATTTGGTCGCGGTGCGATGACCAACCACTGGGTTGATATCAAAAACGCTAACGTCGTGATGGTAATGGGCGGTAACGCCGCTGAAGCACATCCGGTGGGATTCCGCTGGGCGATGGAAGCTAAAAACAACAATGATGCTACGCTGATTGTTGTCGATCCCCGTTTTACACGTACAGCGTCGGTTGCGGATATCTATGCGCCGATTCGCTCCGGCACGGACATTACGTTCCTGTCCGGCGTATTGCTGTATCTGATTGAAAATAACAAAATCAATGCTGAATACGTTAAGCACTACACCAACGCCAGTCTGCTGGTGCGGGATGATTTTGCTTTTGAAGACGGTCTGTTCAGCGGTTACGACGCTAAAAAACGTCAATACGATAAGTCGTCCTGGAACTACCAGTTCGATGAAAATGGCTACGCAAAACGCGATGAAACCTTAAGTCATCCACGCTGCGTCTGGAACCTGCTCAAACAGCACGTTTCCCGTTACACGCCGGATGTGGTGGAAAACATCTGCGGTACGCCGAAAGCCGACTTCCTGAAAGTGTGTGAAGTTCTGGCCTCCACCAGTGCGGCCGATCGTACCACGACCTTCCTGTACGCGCTGGGCTGGACGCAGCATACCGTTGGTGCGCAGAACATCCGCACCATGGCGATGATCCAGCTGCTGCTCGGTAACATGGGAATGGCCGGTGGTGGCGTAAACGCATTACGCGGTCACTCCAACATTCAGGGCTTAACTGACCTGGGTCTGTTATCGACCAGCCTGCCCGGGTATCTGACGCTGCCGTCAGAAAAGCAGACTGATCTGCAAACCTATCTGGCCGCCAATACACCAAAAGCGACGCTGGCCTCCCAGGTTAACTACTGGGGCAACTATCCGAAGTTCTTCGTCAGTTTGATGAAATCTTTCTACGGCGATGCGGCGCAGAAAGAAAACGACTGGGGCTTTGAATGGCTGCCGAAGTGGGATCAGTCCTACGACGTCATCAAATATTTCAACATGATGGATAGCGGGAAAGTCACCGGCTACATCTGTCAGGGCTTTAACCCGGTTGCGTCCTTCCCGGACAAAAACAAAGTGGTGCAGAGCCTTAGCAAACTGAAGTATCTGGTGGTTATTGATCCGCTGGTCACAGAAACGTCCACATTCTGGCAAAACCACGGCGAATCCAACGATGTCGATCCGGCGTCGATTCAGACTGAAGTTTTCCGTCTGCCATCCACCTGTTTTGCAGAAGAAGACGGCTCGATTGCTAACTCTGGCCGTTGGCTGCAGTGGCACTGGAAAGGTCAGGATGCACCGGGTGAAGCACGTAATGACGGCGAAATTCTGGCCGGTATTTACCATCGTCTGCGCGAAATGTATCGCACCGAAGGCGGTAAAGCTGTAGAGCCTGTGCTGAAAATGAGCTGGAACTATAAGCTACCGGACGAACCGCATTCCGAGGAAGTGGCCAAAGAGAACAACGGCTATGCGCTGGAAGATCTCTATGATGCCAATGGCGTACTGGTGGCGAAAAAAGGTCAGTTGCTCAACAGCTTTGCGCTCCTGCGTGATGACGGTACAACGTCATCCTCCTGCTGGATTTATACCGGTAGCTGGACCGAGCAGGGCAACCAGATGGCCAACCGCGATAATGCCGACCCATCAGGTCTTGGTAATACGCTGGGTTGGGCATGGGCATGGCCACTAAACCGCCGTGTACTGTACAACCGCGCTTCGGCAGATCCACAGGGTAAACCGTGGGATCCGAAACGAATGTTGATCCAGTGGAACGGTACTAAGTGGACCGGTAACGATATCCCTGACTTCAACAACGCTGCGCCGGGCAGTGGCACCAATCCGTTTATCATGCAGCCGGAAGGGCTGGGGCGTCTGTTTGCCATCGATAAGCTGGCGGAAGGGCCGTTCCCGGAACATTACGAGCCGATGGAAACGCCGCTGGGTACTAACCCGCTGCACCCGAACGTGATCTCCAACCCGGCAGCGCGTCTGTACGAGGCGGATGCATTGCGCATGGGGACGAAGCAGGACTTCCCATACGTCGGAACCACCTATCGTCTGACCGAACATTTCCACACCTGGACCAAACACGCATTGTTGAATGCGATTGCCCAGCCAGAGCAGTTTGTGGAAATCAGCGAAACGTTGGCATCAGCAAAAGGTATCGGCAACGGCGACTACGTGAAAGTCAGCAGCAAACGTGGATTTATTCGTGCAGTTGCGGTGGTCACCCGCCGTCTGCAAACCCTGAACGTCAACGGCCAGAAGGTCGAAACCGTAGGGATCCCGATCCACTGGGGCTTTGAAGGAGTCGCGCGTAAAGGCTTTATCGCCAACACCCTGACGCCGAACGTCGGTGATGCAAACTCGCAAACGCCGGAATACAAAGCGTTTTTAGTTAACATCGAGAAGGCGTAAGGGGGCGAATATATGTCTATGGAAACGCAGGACATCATCAAAAGGTCCGCAACAAACTCCATCACGCCGCCACCGCAGGCTCGTGATTACAAAGCCGAAGTCGCGAAACTGATCGACGTTTCCACCTGTATAGGCTGTAAAGCCTGTCAGGTGGCTTGCTCAGAGTGGAACGATATCCGTGATGAAGTGGGGCATTGCGTCGGGGTGTATGACAACCCCGCCGATCTCAGCGCCAAGTCCTGGACGGTCATGCGGTTTACCGAAACCGAACAGAACGGCAAGCTGGAATGGCTGATCCGTAAAGACGGCTGTATGCACTGTGAAGATCCGGGCTGCCTGAAGGCATGCCCGTCTGCCGGGGCAATCATCCAGTACGCGAACGGGATTGTTGATTTCCAGTCAGAGCATTGCATTGGTTGCGGGTACTGTATTGCCGGGTGTCCATTTAATATTCCGCGCCTCAATAAAGAGGATAACCGCGTGTATAAATGTACGCTGTGTGTGGATCGCGTCAGCGTTGGGCAAGAACCTGCCTGCGTGAAGACCTGTCCGACCGGGGCGATACATTTCGGCACTAAGCAAGAGATGCTGGAAATGGGTGAACAGCGTGTGGCAAAACTAAAAGCACGCGGTTTCGAACATGCCGGACTCTACAACCCGGAGGGAGTGGGTGGTACGCACGTCATGTACGTTCTGCATCATGCCAACCAGCCGGAGCTGTACCACGGTTTGCCGAAAGATCCACAGATCGATACCTCTATCAACCTGTGGAAAGGGGCACTGAAACCGTTGGCAGCCGCCGGATTTATCGCCACCTTCGCCGGACTGATTTACCACTACATTGGCATCGGCCCGAATAAGGAAGTGGACGACGACGAGGAGGATCATCATGAGTAAGTCGAAAATGATTGTGCGCACGAAATTTATCGATCGCGCCTGTCACTGGACGGTGGTGATCTGCTTTTTCCTGGTGGCGCTGTCGGGGATTTCGTTTTTCTTCCCGACCCTACAATGGCTGACGCAAACCTTCGGTACGCCGCAGATGGGGCGTATTCTGCACCCCTTCTTTGGTTTGCTGATCTTCGTTGCGCTGATGTTCATGTTTGTGCGCTTTGTTCACCACAACATCCCGGATAAGAAAGACATCCCGTGGCTGAAAAACATTGTGGAAGTGCTGAAGGGCAATGAACACAAAGTGGCAGATGTGGGCAAATACAACGCCGGACAGAAAATGATGTTCTGGTCGATCATGAGCATGATTTTTGTGCTGCTGGTCACGGGCGTTATTATCTGGCGTCCATACTTTGCGCAGTATTTCCCGATGCAGGTAGTGCGTTACAGCCTGCTAATCCACGCTGCGGCGGGCATAATTCTGATGCACGCTATCCTCATCCATATGTATATGGCATTTTGGGTGAAAGGATCAATTAAAGGCATGGTTGAAGGGAAAGTGAGCCGTCGCTGGGCGAAGAAACATCACCCACGCTGGTATCGCGATGTTGAAAAGCTGGAAGCGAAGAAAGAGAGTGAAGAAGGGGTTAAGTAAACCTGACGCTTTCTGACAACAATGGCGCTGCGGATGTAGCGCCATTTTTTTTGCCAAAAAAACGTCATGTTTCTGTCATCTGGTAAACGTAAGGTGTTGTCTTTCCAATAAGAGAAGAGTTAAAAGACAATGCATCTGGTGAAAAAATTACTCGCAGTCAGCGTATTTCTCTGTGCGTCCGCTCAGGCGCAGAATATCCTCGAATTTCCGCAGCCGGAGAATAACCCGGAAGAGTTTTATGCCGTGACCGAAATCCCGGCTGGCGGAATCATCAAATATGAAACCGATGCGAAAACCGGCTTTATCGTCGCCGATCGCTTCCAGTCTATGCCGGTTGCCTATCCGGCAAACTACGGCTCATTGACCCAGTCCCTGGCAGGTGACGGTGACCCGCTGGATGTGATTTTTTATACCCGGGCACCGCTGGCCCCGGGAACGCTGATCAAGTTGCGCGCGATTGGCGTGCTGAAGATGATCGATGGCGGGGAAAAGGACGATAAAATTGTCGCCGTGCCGGCCAGCAAAATTGACCCCACCTATGACGACATCAAAGAGTTGAGCGATTTGCCAAAGATCGAAGTGCAACGACTGGAGTCATTTTTCCGCGTATACAAAGCGTTGCCGGAAGGACGTAAGAAAGTAGAGTTAAATGGCTTTAACGATGCGGCCACCGCGAAACAAGAGATCAAGCAGGCATGGGATGCCTGGAAAGAGAAAAAACCGCAGCAGTAACGCATTGCCGGATGGCGCTAGTGCTTATCGGGCCTACATTTTTGTAGGCCCGGTAGGCGTCGCGCCACCGGGCGTTGTTATCAGAGCTTCGCCGTTATCTCCTCTATCTCCTTACGCCATTGCGCCTGCAACAGCGGCTTTTGATGTTTCGGCTTGCGGGCGAGATCGTCGGCCAAACGCTGCTCCAGCTCAAGGAGTTGTTCCAGCAATCTATCGCTGTCACCGCGTATTTCGGCTCTCGCTTCGACCACCGTTTTGGGAACGCTCATCTCCTCAGACGTTTCCCGAATACGATCGTTAATCGCGTCCAGATCGTGCCATTCGCTAAGTTCGCCATTATCGATAAACCAGAACCGATTACAGCTTTGGCTGATAAGCTGACGGTCATGGCTGACCAGCAGCACGCCGCCGCTGAAACTTTGTAGCGTCTGCGCTAGCGCTTCTTTACCTTCCATGTCCAGATGGTTGGTCGGTTCATCGAGCATTAGCAGGCTATAACGCGCCAGCGTAAGCCCGACAAACAGTAGCCTCGAGCGTTCTCCACCGCTTAAGGTATTGACCCGCTGCTGATGGCGAACCCACGGGAACCCCGCACTGATCAGCGCCATCTTGCGAACATCAGGCTGCGGAGCAAACGGTTCGAGCGCATCAAACAACGTGTCGTCATCTGCGAGCTGGTGTAACGTCTGATCGTAATACCCCAGTGTGACGCGAGGGTGCAACACCAGTGAATGCGATGTTATTTCCGACTGAAACTGCTGCCAGATAAGCCGTAGCAGCGATGATTTCCCACAGCCGTTACGCCCAACAATTGCCACCCGGTCACCACTTTTTATCCTGATACCGGCGATGGAAAATAACGTCGCGGCGTCAGGCGCTGGCGCGACAGCCAGGTTTGTCATTTCCAGCAGGCGATCGGCACGCAGGGCATCACCCTGTAATGTTAGTGTCCACTGACTTCCTGCGGTCACTTCCGTCTGAACATCCTTCAGGCGCTGCACCTGCTTTTCCATCTGCTTCGCTTTGCGGGACAAATCTTCGTTGTCGTAGACACGCCCCCAGGTTGCCAGTCGTTTGGCACTGGCGGTAACGCGGTCAATTTCCTTTTGTTCCGCCTTATAGCGCAGTGCATCGCTGGCATCTCTCTCAACCAGCGCCTGACGGGCGGCGCTGCAGGGAAGATCAAAAGCGTGCAGTGTGCGATCGCGCAGGATCCATGTTCCCTGCGTGACGGCATCAAGCAGTTGTGGATCATGGGACACCACGACGAAGCTGCCAGACCAGTTCTGTAAGAACTGCTCCAGCCACAGCAATGTCGGCAAATCCAGGTGGTTGCCAGGTTCGTCCAGTAGCATCAGGTCAGGGTTTCGCATTAGCGCACGCGCCAGCAGCAGGCGAGTATGCTGTCCACCGCTCAGCGTTTGCGCAGTGAGATGCAAATTTTCCGGCGTAAAGCCCATTTCGGCGAGCAACGCTTCAACGCGCCACTGCTGGCTGGCGCGCTCATGTTCGGGAAGCTGAGCAAGTACAGCCTCCTGCAACGTAAGTGGCAGTATATCGTCCGGCAAGTGCTGCTCCACGCGGGCGAGGTGGCAGTGATTCGCTTGCGCAATGGTTCCACTGGTGGGGGCGATTGTGCCATCAAGCAGTTTTAACAGCGTGCTTTTTCCGCAGCCGTTGTAGCCGATTAGCCCAATACGGTCGCCTTTTTTCAGGGTAAAAGAGAGAGAGTCGAACAGGGTGCCGAATGCCGTATCAACGTGTAAGGATTGTGCGGTTAGTAATGTGCTCATTGTTGCTTACTCAAGAGTTACAGGCGTAAAAACGCCTCGTCAAACATCGCTGACGATAACCCGGTAAGCCCGAGAGAAGGGGATTTAGAAGTTAGCTTCGCTCAAGCAGAAGTTATCGCAGCACGATACCGATAACGCTTGAGCACTGGCGATCGCCAAAAGCATGTGAAACGATGAAACGTTCACAGTACAGCATAAGTATCCTCCTTTTATATTTCCGAATGTTAATCGATGGTGAAAGTGTAATCGCAACTGACACCGTTGTGCAAGCGTTGAGCGCCCGGCGGCAGGATCACCACCGGGCAAACCGTCAAATAGAAGTACGACGGTAGTCGCGATATTCTGCCTGCCAGAAATTGTCGTCGATTGCCTGTTGCAGCGCTTCGGCAGACGTTTTCACCGCCACACCTTGCTGCTGCGCCATTTTACCGACGGCAAAGGCAATGGCGCGAGATACGGTCTGAATATCTTTCAGCTCCGGTAACACCAGCCCTTCGCCGTTGAGTACCAGCGGTGAATACTGCGCCAGGGTTTCACTGGCTGACATCAGCATCTCATCGGTGATGCGTTTTGCGCCTGAGGCAATAACGCCAAGGCCGATACCCGGGAAGATATAGGCGTTGTTACACTGGGCAATGGGGTAGATCTTATCTTTCCACACTACCGGAGAGAACGGGCTACCGGTCGCGACCAGCGCGTTACCCTCGGTCCACGCGATAATATCCTGTGGCGTCGCTTCTACGCGCGAGGTCGGGTTTGACAGCGGCATGACGATCGGACGCGGACAATGCTTGTGCATCTCACGGATGATTTCTTCGGTAAACAGGCCCGTCTGGCCGGAAACGCCGATCAGGATGTCTGGCTTGACGTTGCGAACAACATCAAGCAGTGACAGCACATCTTCCTGCGTATCCCAATGTTGCAGGTTCTCGCGTTTTTGCACCAGCTTAGTCTGGAAGGAGAGCAGGTTTGGCATTTTATCGGTTAACAGGCCGAAGCGGTCGACCATAAACACGCGTTGACGCGCGGCTTCTTCGCTCAATCCTTCACGTTGGATTTGCGCGATGATCTGCTCGGCGATCCCGCAACCTGCGGAACCGGCCCCAAGGAAAACAATGTTCTGCTCGCTCAACTGACTGCCGGCCGCACGGCTGGCTGCAATCAACGTGCCCACAGTGACCGCCGCGGTGCCCTGAATATCATCGTTGAACGAGCAAATTTCGTCGCGATAGCGGTTTAACAGAGGCATCGCGTTTTTCTGCGCGAAGTCTTCGAATTGCAGCAGTACGTCCGGCCAGCGATGCTTC
The DNA here is from genome assembly GCF_028069815.1 of Citrobacter sp. Awk 2. Taxonomy (NCBI): domain Bacteria; kingdom Pseudomonadati; phylum Pseudomonadota; class Gammaproteobacteria; order Enterobacterales; family Enterobacteriaceae; genus Citrobacter; species Citrobacter sp. Awk 2. The sequence goes on along the minus strand of NZ_JANEWL010000099.1, from coordinate 7,595 downwards.
ACAGCCTGGATGAACTCATCGACGAATTCGTAGTATTCATCATCAGTAATGCGCGGGTTACGCCAACCCATATACAGAGGATCGTTGAGCAATTGCTGGTTGTTGGTCCCCACATCCAGCACCACGGGCAGCGTGTACGCCGGACTAATTCCACCGCAGGCGGTGTACAGAGACAGCTTGCCGATCGGAATACCCATGCCGCCGATACCCTGATCGCCAAGACCAAGGATGCGTTCACCGTCGGTGACAACGATGACTTTGATATTGTGGTTCGGGACGTTTTGCAGAATATCGTCCATGTTGTGACGGTTCTGATACGAGATAAACACACCGCGTGCACGACGGTAGATCTCGGAGAAACGCTCACAGGCCGCACCCACCGTTGGGGTGTAGATAACCGGCATCATCTCATCAAGATGATTATGTACCAGTCGATAGAACAGGGTTTCGTTGGTGTCCTGGATGTTGCGCAGGTAGATATGTTTATCGATTTCTGTTTTGAATCCCTGATATTGGATCCAGGCACGTTCAGCCTGTTCTTCAATCGACTCGACAACTTCCGGCAGTAACCCCAGCAGGTTGAAGTTACGGCGTTCTTCGATGCTGAAGGCACTCCCTTTGTTCAGTAGGGGAAACTCAAGCAGTACCGGGCCAGCGTAAGGGATGTAAAGGGAACGCAGTTTTTTAGTTTCGTTTTCCATGTCACTCACTCTTTTTTGAATAACCGTCCCTGGCACTCTTTATGATCGTATGTAGCCTGTCTGCCAGGGAAACGGGCGAAGTATAAAGCATTGTGAATGGGTTAAGGGGTTTTATAAGCAAAAACACCACTGCGGTTGCAATGGTGTTTATCTCGTTAATCAGTATGTCGTGCGGGGAACTACTTGCTGTCAGCGCGGCGCTTTCTTCCGGTAGGATTGTTGACCACGCTGGATTTGTCGCCTTCGGTCACGACTTTACGTTGATTGGAGATTTTGTGGTCCAGTCCAAGAATATGACGGGCCTGACGGTTCGATTTCATTCTAACTCCTTAATCCTGTTACTGGTTTCAAGGGCGAGCCCGCGTAAGAACGGACGAAATACAACCTGACAAAAAGCCGATGAGTACATTAACGGCTCTCTGGATGGTCGGTCATTTTATCTGAAAGGTCAATGCTTAAGCAGGAAATGCAGAACTTTCCATTATGGGTCATGCATTTTCCCATGAGGCCTATACTTGTTACTCCAATGACAACACAGGAGAGCGGTAATGACTATCCATAAGAAAGGTCAGGCCCACTGGGAAGGCGACATTAAACGGGGCAAAGGTACCGTGTCGACCGAAAGTGGCGTACTTAACCAGCAACCGTATGGATTTAATACGCGTTTTGAAGGCGTCAAAGGTACTAACCCTGAAGAGTTGATTGGTGCAGCACATGCTGCCTGCTTCTCGATGGCACTGTCGTTGATGTTGGGCGAAGCCGGTTTTACACCCGATGCTATTGATACGACTGCCGATGTTTCTCTGGATAAGGTGGATGCCGGTTTTGCGATCACCAAAGTGGCGTTACACAGCCAGGTGAGCGTGCCGGGTATAGACGCCGCTACGTTTGACGGGATTATTCAGAAAGCGAAAGCCGGATGCCCGGTGTCGCAGGTTCTGAAAGCGGAAATTACGCTGGATTATCAGCTGAAGTCTTAATCGTGGCGTGCCGGATGCGACTACGTCTTATCCGGCCTACGACAGTGCTGGATGTAAGTCGGTCTTATCCGGCACCAGATGATGTTATTGCGCTACCCAGCCGCCATCCATATTCCACGCAACGCCGCGCACCTGCGCCGCGCCGTCTGAGCACAGAAATAGCGCCAGCTCACCCAACTGTGTCGGTGTGACAAATTCGCGTGACGGCTGCTTTTCTGCCAATAAGGCATCGCGTGCCGCAGTGGGCTCAGTACCCTCAGCAATACGTTTGTCGATCTGCTGCTGGACCAGCGGGGTCAACACCCAGCCGGGGCACAGTGCATTACAGGTGACACCGGTCTGTGCGGTTTCCAGCGCAATCGTCTTGGTTAAACCCACCACGCCATGCTTGGCTGCGACATACGCCGATTTGTCCTTTGACGCAACCAGCCCGTGCACCGAAGCGATATTAATAATGCGACCCCAGTTACGCTTGCGCATTCCGGGCAGGGCCAGGCGCGTAGTGTGAAAAACGGAGGACAGGTTGATGGCGATAATCGCGTTCCATTTGGCTACCGGAAACGTTTCTACTGGTGAAACATGTTGGATCCCGGCGTTGTTAACCAGAATATCCACACCACCAAACTCACTTTCAGCGTAACGCATCATATCGGCAATTTGCGCTTCATCGCTCAGATCCGCACCATGGAAACCTGGCGTTTTACCGTACTGCGCAACCGCGTCTTTAGCGGCCTCCACATCACCGAAACCGTTAAGAATCAGGGTGGCTCCTGCTTGTGCCAGTACCTGAGCGATGCCTAAACCGATACCGCTGGTCGAACCGGTAACCAGAGCGGTTTTACCCGTTAAGTTCATGATGATTCTCCTTAAACGATTCCTGTGGTGTAGAAGACGCCGATAACAAACAGCACGGCCAGGCTTTTGATTACGGTGATGGCAAAAATCCCGCCGTACGCCTGACGGTGGCTGAGGCCAGTAATCGCCAGCAGGGTAATGACCGCGCCGTTATGTGGCAGGGTGTCCATGCCGCCGCTCGCCATCGATGCGACGCGATGGAAGACTTCGAGTGGAATATTGGCGGCATGTGCGGCAGCAATAAACGTATCTGACATTGCCGCAAGCGCAATACTCATCCCGCCGGATGCCGAGCCGGTGATCCCGGCCAGAGTGGTAATGCTGATCGCTTCATTGAGCAACGGATCGGGAATGGCCGCCAGTGCTTTTGACAACACCAGAAATCCCGGCAGGGCGGCGATAACCGCGCCAAAACCGTATTCTGATGCGGTATTCATCGCCGCGAGGATGGCGCCGCCAACCGCCGTTCTGCTGCCTTCAGCCAGGCGACCTTTGATATTGCGGTAGCCGAATAGCACCACCAGCAGGATCCCCGATATCAATGCGGCTTCTACGGCCCAAATAGCCGTAATTTTCCCCACTTCAGTGGTAATCGGTTTGGCAAGTCCCGGGAGTTCCAATTGATGCGTTGCGCCATACCACTGCGGGATCCAGCGGGTAAACAGCAGGTTAAACACCCCCACCAGGATCAGCGGAGAAATAGCAATAATCGGGTTTGGCAGATTAATGTTATCCGGTGTTTCCGGTTCATTTAACAGTTCAGTGCCATAGCCCTCATTTTTAGCCTGCGCTTTCCGGCGCTGGCGTTCGAGATACACCAGACCAACAAAGATAATAAATAGCGAACCTATCAGCCCCAGCCACGGCGCGGCCCAGGCGTTAGTCCCAAAGAAGCTGGTTGGAATGATGTTCTGGATCTGCGGCGTACCCGGCAGGGCATCCATCGTAAAGGAGAATGCCCCCAGCGCGACGGTTGCCGGGATCAGACGTTTGGGAATATTACTTTGGCGGAACAGTTCAGCCGCGAACGGATACACCGCAAAGGCGACCACGAACAATGACACGCCGCCGTAGGTCAGGAGAGCACATACCAGCACAATGACCGGGATTGCATGGCGTCGCCCGAGAATATTAATAGCAGCAGCAACGATTGAACGGGAAAAACCGGATAACTCGATTAACTTGCCAAACACAGCTCCCAGCAAGAACACCGGGAAGTAAAGCTTTACAAAACCGACCATTTTTTCCATAAACAGACCGGTGAAAGCGGGGCCGACGGCGCTCGGTTCCGTAAGCAGAACAGCACCTAATGCCGCGATGGGGGCAAACAGGATAACGCTGTATCCGCGATAGGCTGCCAGCATCAGCAAGCCCAGCGCTGCCAGGGCGATTAATACACTCATCATGACTCCTTATTATTATAGTGGGGTACAGAAAGAGACGTTATGGCTTCAGGGCAAAGCGCAGTTGATGTTCACGGCGTTGCTGAATGTATTCCTTGCGCGAATCATCCCAGCAATAAAAGCCCTGGCCACTGCGCAAGCCGGTGTCGCCGTTGGCAACCTTGTCAGCAACAAGTGACATCATGTCGCTGCCGGTGGCGAGTGTTGGGAGCAGATGGCGGCAAATGTCCAGCACGGTGGACAGTCCGGTCATATCTGCCGCTTCCAGCGGGCCGACCATGGCATAGCGACGTCCGAGGGAGGCGCGCATCACCTGATCCACCACTTCCGCGCTGGCGATCCCGCTTTTGACGATATGCAGCGCTTCACGCAGCAGTGCGAATTGCAAGCGGTTGCCGACAAAACCCGGTGCGGCGCGATCGAGCACCACCGCTTCCAGTTGCATAGAGAGCAACAGACGTTGCAACTCGCTGAGATATTCTGGTTTCGTTGCTGAACCTGGCACAATTTCAACCAGCGGAATAAAGTGCGGTGGGTGCCAGAAATGGGCGATCAGCAACCGTTCGGGGTGGGTGAGTTTTTCTGCCAGCGCATCCGGCGGCAGGCCGCTAGTATTACTGGCAATCACCGCATCTGGGGCAATTAATGCTTCCAGTTGTGCATACAGTGCGTGCTTAAGCTCGAGTCGTTCCGGGATCGCTTCAATCAGTAATCCCGATGCAGCGATATCCGCCAGCGAGGTTGTGCCGTGTAGTCGCGCGAGAACCGATGTTTTTTCCTCTGCATGAAACTGGTCAGTCGCGATCAGCTCATCGAGAATCCTCCCGGCAACGGCGGTAATTTCAGCAATCCGGTCGCTATCGGTATCAAATAGCCAGATATTATGGCCGAAACGGGCAAAATGGGTGGCAATGCCGACGCCCATTAAACCCGCGCCGAGGACGCTAAAGTGATTATTTTGCATGCTGTTCTCCTGTTGAACGCTCAACCGCCAGTGCGACACCCTGACCACCCCCTACGCACAATGTGGCCAGTCCTTTGGTGACGTTGCGGCGTGCCATTTCATGTAACAGGGTCACCAGAATGCGGCAGCCAGAGGCGCCAATCGGATGACCCAGTGCAATCGCGCCGCCGTTGACGTTAACTCTGTTGCTGTCCCAGTTCAGAGCTTCACCCACCGCCAGCGCCTGTGCGGCAAATGCTTCGTTAGCTTCGATCAGATCAACGTCATTGAGTGTCCATCCGGCACGTTTCAGACACTGGAGCGAGGCTTCTACCGGGCCAATACCCATGATAGACGGGTCGACACCGGAAACGGCGTAACCTGCGACGCGGGCGAGTATCGGCAGGTTGAGCGTTGCGGCTTTGGTGGCGCTCATCAGCATCACCACCGCCGCGCCGTCGTTGATTGATGAGGCATTCCCTGCGGTGACCGTGCCATTGCCAGGGCGAAAAGCTGGTTTCAGTTGTGCCAGTTTCTCCGCCTGAGTATCCGGGCGTGGCTGTTCATCACGCTCAACCAAACGTGGTGGCTTTTTCCCTTGTGGAACGCTGACCGGCGTGATTTCTGCATTGAATCGACCGGCTTCAATTGCCGCTGCAGCTTTCTGCTGAGACTGCAGTGCAAAGGCATCCTGTTGTTCGCGGCTGATAACAAACTTATCTGCCAGGTTTTCAGCAGTAATGCCCATGTGGTAGTCGTTAAACGCATCCCACAGTCCGTCGTGTACCACGCTGTCTTTCAGACTGGCATGCCCCAAACGCAGGCCCGAACGTGCGCCGTCGAGAAAATAGGGCGCATTGCTCATGCTTTCCTGGCCTCCGGCAATGACGATGTCCGCATCACCACAGCGGATAGCCTGCACCGCCTGTTGCACCGCTTTCAGGCCTGAACCACATACAAGGTTGATGGTTAGCGCAGGGACCGTCACCGGCAAACCAGCCTGTAATGCTGTCTGTCTGGCCGGATTCTGGCCGCTGCCCGCCGTCAGAACCTGTCCCAGGATCACCTCGTCAATGTGCTCCGGTGCGACGGCGGTTTTTTCCAACAAAGAGCGGATCACTACCGCCCCCAGTTCCACGGCACTGAGCGGTGCCAGGGCCCCGTGGAAACTGCCAATGGGTGTGCGCGTTGCCGCGACAATAACAACATCCTGCATGGTCAGCTCCTCAGTTGAATTGCATTTCGGGCACTGTGTCGGGAACGATCAGTTTTCCAGCGGTCCTGGCAACAATCTCCTCGACGCTGATGCCCGGCGCACGTTCGCGCAGGATGAATGCGCCGTTGGCGATCTCCAGTAGCGCCAGGTCGGTAAGCACGCGTTTAATGCAGGCCACGCCGGTTAATGGCAGGGTGCAGGCGGGGAGCAGCTTGGACTCACCGTTTTTGGATGCATGCGTCATGACCACAATGATATTTTCAGCCCCGGCCACCAGGTCCATTGCGCCGCCCATGCCTTTCACCATCTTTCCGGGGATCATCCACGACGCAATGTTGCCATTGGTGTCCACCTCAAATGCGCCAAGCACCGTCAGGTCAACGTGACCACCGCGGATCATGGCGAAAGACTGTGCTGAATCGAAAATTGCCGCGCCTTTACGTGCCGTCACGGTCTGTTTCCCGGCGTTGATCATGTCGGCATCCAGTTCGTCTTCGGTCGGAAACGGCCCCATCCCCAACAGACCGTTCTCCGACTGCAGCATCACGTCCATACCCTCGGGGATATAGTTGGCCACTAAGGTTGGAATACCGATCCCGAGGTTGACGTAATAACCGTCGCGCAGTTCCCGGGCGACACGCATCGCCATTTGTTCACGTGTTAACATGGTCAGGCTCCTTTCTGGCGCAGAGTGCGTTGTTCAATGCGTTTTTCAAACTGCCCCTGAATGATGCGGTTTACGAAAATTCCCGGGGTATGAATCGCCGCAGGGTCCAGTTCACCGGGAGGAACAATTTCTTCAACTTCCACGACGGTAATGCGCCCGGCGGCGGCCATCAGCGGATTAAAGTTCTGGGCAGTGTGGCGGTAGATAACGTTGCCGTACCAGTCGGCTTTCCAGCCTTTGACCAGCGCAAAATCACCCGTAATCGCCTGTTCCATGATGTAAGGACGGCCGTCAAATTCACGTACCTCTTTGCCTTCGGCGACGGGGGTACCGTATCCCGTGGCGGTGAAAAACGCCGGGATCCCTGCGCCGCCGGCCCGTAACTGCTCAGCCAGCGTGCCCTGTGGGGTCAGAATGGCTTCCAGTTCACCGCTCAATACCTGCTTTTCAAACAGCGCATTTTCGCCAACATAGGACGCCACCACTTTGCGTACCTGGCGTGTTTCCAGCAGCACACCGAGGCCAAAACCATCCACACCGCAGTTGTTTGAGACGACAGTCAGTCCCTGAACCTCCCGACGGCGTACTTCGGCAATCAGGTTTTCAGGAATGCCGCATAAACCAAAACCGCCTGCCAGCAGCGTCATGTTGTCGGTCAGCCCAGCCAGCGCCTCTTGATACGTGGCGACACGTTTATCCAGTCCAGCCATACACTTGTCCCTCCAGTTGTCCTTGCCGACATCATTGGGGGTGAAAAATGATTTGTTAATTTTAAATTTGTGACTCACTCATTGGGTTTTTTTATCAATTTAATGTTAATTAAAGGTATT
>NZ_JANEWL010000098.1:0-17517 GCF_028069815.1 Citrobacter sp. Awk 2 | reverse complement strand
TTATTCTACAATCAAGTTATCTTTCATTTGAAATATCGTTCCACTTTTTTGGGGTTTATTAACAGTTTCATTACTATTGTGATTTTTTTTTGCCGTTGACATGTTTTTACACTGACTGCATATTTCATCGCCATAAGCGTGTTATTGCGTTCAGGAGTTAAAAATGCCTTCTCGAGATTATCCCGATATCCGAAAAGCCAGAGGGACCCGATCTAAAGATATGGTCCTTTTAAGTGCCCGTGTTGATACTTCTCTTTGGGAATATGTTCGAACACTGGCATTTGAAACGCGTAAAAGTAAACAAGACATTATTGCGGAAGCGTTAATGTTACATCGCTCTATTAATGAGAGCGAAAGCGAAAGTTCAAAGTAGTATCTCTCTGTTCGGGTTTTATTTAAAACCCAAAATGAAATATGTCTTGCCACTTCATTATTACCTTTATCGGTATGTTTTTTGGTGTGTTATTGGTGTTTCCCCTTAATCCATAGGGGACTTTTTTATGCAGGCGTTTTGCCTTCATAACAAAGTTGATAGCAAAATTCACAATTAAAAGTGAGTAACAACATGAAAAAGTCAGTAGTGGCATTAGCTGTAATGGCATTAGGGGTAACCTCCGTTCATGCAGCGGAAATTTATAATAAAGATGGCAACAAATTGGATCTGTACGGCAAAGTAAAAGCGGTACATTCCTGGACTGACGGTAAAGATGCTGATGGTACTTACGCGCGTCTGGGTTTTCGCGGTGAGACTCAAATTAACGATCAACTGACCGGTTACGGCCAGTTTGAAAGTCAGTTTGATGCTTCTAAGGCAGAAGGGTCACAGAATGGCGTTAATACACGTCTGGCGTTTGCTGGTCTGGATTACGGCCATGACGTTAGCTTTGACTACGGTCGTAACTACGGTATCGCTTACGATGTGGGAGCTTACACTGACACTCTTTCAGAGTTCGGTGGCGACTCCTTTGAGGATACTGACCGTTTCCTTACTACACGCACTTCTGGCGTTGCAACACTCCGCACCAAAAATCTGTTTGGTGCTGTTGATGGTCTGAACGTTGGCGCGCAGTATCAGGGCCAGGATGACTCTAACGCTAACCCGGCAAAACAGCACGGTAATGGCTACGGCTTCTCGCTGGGTTATGACAATATTGCGGATTCCGGCGTTTCTGCCATTGCGACCTATACAAATAGCTCAATTACCGCAGCCCAAAAGAAAGGCAATAAAGACGGTAAGTGGGAAGGTGACAACGCTGAGTTCTGGGGCGCTGGTCTGAAATATGACGCGAATGCTATCTACGTTGCAACCATGTACGGCGAGTCCCACAACCTGATTCAGGATGCGGACAAAGCACAGCATTTTGAAGCGATGGCTGCCTATGTGTTTGATTTTGGCCTGCGTCCGAACGTGGCATACGTTCATGCGCGTGACAATGACAACACTGACCTGACCGAATACGTTGCGCTGGGTACTGATTACTACTTCAACAAAAACATGGTGGCCGATGTAGGTTATAAAATTAACCTGCTTGATGGCAAAAACGACGATAACCAGGTTGTTGCTGGCCTGACTTACCAGTTCTAAGTTTTTGTGATGATTGCAAAAGGCGTCTTTAGTAAGACGCCTTTTTTACATGCTTTTGAGGCTCACAGCGGTTGGTTTTGCTCCGACTGCAGATCGCTAAATAGCCATTTCCAGATATCCACTTTTACCCATGCAACGGCACAGAGAATGAGGTAAAAAAGAGAATTATGCGTAATGGAGATACGCATGACTTCCATCAGGTCTACATGCAAGTTTCCGGCTATTGCCATGTTGATAACAAAAATAGAAGCAATAGCACTGGCCAGTAAAATAATAATAGCCTGTATTTTGGCTACCGCCGGAAACTTTCCGGAAGCCCACTGCCACAAGAAAACGGTTGTTAGCAGAAAGATAATAAACAATCCTGTCGCACCAAATAGACCAAAGTTTTTATAATCGCCTACCGTGCTAATTAAACCAGCCAGAATAATCAACCCAAGTATGAGTTTTTTCAACCTCGACATGTACTCTTCCCAGAAGTGTTGTTGCAATTTAATTAATATGTCCATTTTTACGCATGTGCTATCAGCAAAGGTATATACGTAAAAGTGAATTATAAAGTTTTTAGAGAGGTGTTTGACTGTTATTTGCAGGTTATTAAATGCTGACATTTAATTGCAGAGTAATCTGATGAGGATATATTTATGGCGTTAGCGGAGTGGTGGTCTATACCGACTATAAGCTGTTGTTTATCCCCTGGATAATCCGAGTATATATCAGCTTTTCACGCTAATCCGGCATGTTCAGGAGGCGGGGAACGCGGCTATACAGCGCCAGTCTCCGTTTTCCTGGCGGTAGATAGATTCGGTATGTCCTGGAATCACCCATTCTTCCTCCATGCCAGCAACACAGTCGATGTAGATACAGAGTCCGCAGCCACCGCGAAGCTCGCGGGGAATATCCGCCACCCGAAAGCGGACCCCTGCGGCCTGTAGCGTCTTGCGCATTTTGATGACACCGACGGTGGAATGAAACAAGAACAGCGTTTCCTTCACTGACGTTTCCCCTGACGCTGGCCTATCAATGCAGCCCCGATTGCACCGGCAAACTGTGCGTCGGGATGCGTGTGTACGGGAATGCCTACATGGTCTTCAAGCATACGGGCAAAGGCGTGACAGTGGCTGACTCCGCCGGTAAATAGCAGCGGTGCCTGGGCTGAAAGCCGCCCGATGAAGTTCGCGCTGCGTCTGGCCATTGCGTTGATCACGCCAGCCAGAATCGCCTCCGGCGCGATGCCCGCAGAGCGCAGGCTAATGACTTCTGACTCGGCAAATACTGTACACATGCTGGTAATAGCATGTGGTTCGACGCCAGCAGTAATCGTATCCAACTGCTCTACGCTGGCGCCGAGGGTGCGTGAGATGACGTCCAGAAACCGCCCGGTTCCGGCAGCGCACTTGTCATTCATTAAGAAATCGCTGAGATTGCCATCGTCATCCAACTGGATGACTTTACTGTCCTGACCCCCGATATCAATGACTGTGCGGGTGCCGGGAGCCAGCAATCGCGCCCCCAGTCCGTGGCAGGAAATTTCAGTGACCTGTTTATCGGCATAATCGACGAGCTGCCGTCCGTACCCGGTGAGGGTTAAAAATGGCCTGTTCTCCAGCCCAGCCTGCAACGTTTCCCATGCCTGCGCGATCGCATCTGCGGGGCGAAAAGGTGTTGGGCAAAGGAAGCGGCGCCTGATGATGTTACCTTCCAACAAAATGCCTTTCGTCGCCGTGGAGCCGGAATCAATCCCTATTGAGTATGTCATCCGCGTTTCTCACAACATTTCAATGAAGGCGGCGACACGGGTACTGAGCTGGCCGATATCCGCGCTGGAGTAGTCGGTTTCAATTGCGATATAAGGAATGTTGTGCTGTTGGCGTACGTGACGCTTAATCGCGAGCGATTCAACGGCGTAGGTGTGGCAAGCCTGCAAAATGACATCGACGACGCCGTCAGCCTGGTACTCGTCAACCATTTGACTGAGCATCTTCAGACGTTGATCGTTTGGAGAAATACAGGAGCAGCCGATGGCGAGGTACTTATCAGTCAGCGCGTCGTAGACATCGCCGGTTTCCGCCACGCATTGTTCGGTGGCCTTTGCGCCGGTGCAGTTTTCATAACCCACGACCCAACCGCCGTTTTCTTCAATAGCACGAACGACTTTCTCTGCTGCGCCGCCAACGGGGCAGCCGGTTATCAGGATGCGCGGACGTGACGCCAGACGTTTCCCGGCCTGCCATTCCTGATGTACGCGCTCGGCCATGCTATTAAGCTCGTCGATCAACGCGTCTTTATCAAAACGGAAAGTGGCGCCGTAGACGACTTTCAGAATGTCACTGCCGCTAAGTGCGGGTGGGTTAAGTTGACCAACGCGGTAGAAATTCGCCAGCGCCCGACGTTCCTTGTTTTTGAGAATAATGGCTTCACGCAGCGCAGTTTCGGTAATGGCTGTGCCAAAACGGGCTTCGACGGCCTGCTGCAGACGCAGGATCTCGGCTTTCCATAGCGCACGCGAAGCCGCATCGCTGGCGCTGTTGGGCAGTTGCATTACATGTACCGCTTTAAATTCGGCCATGTATTCGTACATTTTCTTTTTACCATCGCAGGTGGTTTCGCCCACCACCAGGTCAGAGAAATAGAAGTAGGGGCATTTGTCGGTTTTGCCAAAACCGTAGCTGCTTTTGATCAGCGGACACAGGTTCCGCGGCAGATCTTTTTCGGCTTCTTCAATGGTTTCATCAGAGGTCGAGCATAGGGAAACGACAACCGCGCCCGCCGCCATCGCAATCTCCTGCGGCATAAAGGTGCAATAGGTTCCAACGAGCGGAATACCTTGCTCTTTAAGATCCATTACGGTGAGAAAACCTTTCTGACGGGCGTCGGAGAATTGAGTGAAAATGGCGGGTAAATCGGTGATGAGCGACATGATTTTCCTTCCCCGTAACACGGGAGACAGTAAAAAGACGCCGCATTATAACCCTGTAATATGTCAGGCTTTATTGATGTACAACAATTGCGCGTTTACAGATTACGACTGTAGACCCGTGACACTTCCCCCCACGGATGATAGCCTGGCCCGTCAAAGTAAAATCCTGCTTTCTCGTATAAACCTTCCAGGTCGGTACACAAATGGAGCTGCATAAACCCCAGCTGTCTGGCCTGCTGCGCAATATGTTCAATCAGGCGAAATGCCAGACCGTGCCCGCGATAGCGAGGATCGATATAGAGCGCACATAGCCACGGCCACAGTTCGCCGCGACTGATAAAATCATTGGTGATCAATCCGGCGCAGCCAACAATGCTGTCGCCATCCTGCAACCAATACCACTGCGGTAGTGGGTTCTTTGCGCCAATGCAACGATGCAGCGCATCCTCGTAAACCTTCATGGAGTCTTCTGAGGCCCATTGTTGTTGAAAGTAAGCGGTGACCTCGTGCCGCTTTTCCGGCGTCTCGCGCAGGGAAAAAATGCGGATGTTCATCGTCATTGAATTTTTCTCCTTAAAAATTCGCCAGCGTTAGCAGGGAAGGAATTTGCGACAACAGGTATAACACCAGTCCGATAGAGCCGCCAACCAGCGTGCCGTTGACGCGAATGAACTGCAAATCTTTGCCGATGTTTAGCTCAATTTGCTGTGACATATCGCGGGCATCCCAGCTTTTCACCGTGTCGCTAATATGGCGCGTCAGGAAGCTGGCGAACTCTGGCGCGACCTTGCGTGCGGCTTGCTCCAGATGTTCATTCAGTGAAGTGCGCAGGGCGCCGTCGGCAACCAGCGTTTCGCCAAACCATTGTCCGGCGCTGGCGATGCGCTGCTTCACGCGGGAATCGTCGGCGTTAATGTCAGTTTTCACCCACTGGCGCAGGTCAGCCCACAGTTCGCCGAGATAACGGTTAAAGGCTTCGTCTTCTTTCAGATAGCTTTTGAGGCTCTCTGCCCGGACGGCCATCTCCGGATCGTGTTTGAGCTTCTCGATAAGCCTTAATGTGGCGCGATCGAAGGCGTGGCGGATCTGATGTGCCCGATCGTGGCTGATATCATCCAGCAGAGAGTTGACGGCATCAGTGACCAGCTCGGCGCTGTGTTCACCTAACCATTCGGTCGGCAGGATCTTCGCCTTGAGTGGGTGTTCGGTCTCCAGCCAGCGTACGATCTGCTGGGCAATAAATGTTCGCGAACTGTCGCGCTGAAGCAGGGCGATCAGTTGAGCGATCAACGTGTCGAGCAACGCCTGGTGACGATTGTTTTTGGTCATGCTTTCCAGCATCAGCGCACTGGTGCCGGAAAGATCAACTTTGTCGATCGCCTTATGCACCGCCCGTTTAATAAGCCGCTGAATACGCGAATCATCGGTGAGTTCGAGAAATCCGCTCATGATTTGCAGTAAATGCTGGCCAATACGCTGGGCATTTTCCGGTTGGCTGAACCAGTTGCCAATCAACAGTGCCGGCTCATGGCGACGAATAAGGGCGACCAGAGACTGCGTATCGAGGAATTTCTCCTGAACAAACTGCCCAAGATTTTCCCCAATTCTGTCCTTATTGCGCGGGATGATCGCCGTATGTTGCGAGATAAATGGGATTGGCACCCGGCGAAAAAGCGCTACTACGGCGAACCAGTCCGCCAGTGCGCCCACCATTGCCGCTTCGGCAATCGCTTTGATCCCGAGCACCCAGAAGTTAGGTGGCAGAAACAGCGTAATGACGAAGGTGGCGGCGGCGGCCAGCAGCAGAGAGAGCGCCAGTCGTTTGGCGCGTTTGAGTTCAGCAATTTTATTCATAGGCTTAAGGATAGAGCCAGACGGCGGGATCGCGCAAAATTTGTGGTGTGCCTCCCATTTTAGAGGGGAAGCGCTTATCCTGGGATCCAGTTATCCCAGGCCGGTAGCGGGCCAAGTTCTGCGACCAGAAAATCAATAAACGAGCGCACCTTCGGATTGCTGTACTTGCTGGGAAAATAGAGCGCATACAGGGCGTGGGTTTCGCAGGTGATGGTGCCGTCGAGCATTAGCGGCGTAACCTCTTCTTTTTGAATATGATCGCCAATCAGATAGGTGGGTAAATACGCCACGCCCTGATCTTCCAGCACTGACTTCAGCAATACCAGACTGCTGTTAGCCTGGATAGGCATATGCAGTTTTAACTGATGCAGACGATCCTGTTCATCGGCCACCTTCAGCACCGGTGTGAGACCGGGGTAAACCAGGCAGTCATGATCCACCAGATCGCCTCGGCGCTGGGGCATGCCTTTTTTGGCAAGGTATCCTGGCGATGCGCAGTACGCCCAGCGGATAGGCACCAGCTTGCGCATGGCATAGTTCTGCGGTGGTGCGGTGGAGATGCGCAGGGCGATGTCGAAATCTGTTTCATTCAGATTAACGAAGTTATCGTTGAGATCGATATACAGGTTCACATCGGGGAACTGTGAGCGGTATTTATCCACCAGATTTACCAACCGCGAATAACCAAAAGCAATGGAACAGGTTATGCGTAATTCCCCCTGCGGGCTGTGATAATAACCAGAGGTGGTATTCAGCGTTTCATCAAATTCTGTCAGTAACTTATTGGCGCGGTTAAATAAATATTGCCCGGCATCGGTTAAGGTAATACTGCGGGTGGTGCGCTTAATTAATGTTGTCCCCAATGTATCTTCCATCGCCGTCAGACTTTTGCTGACCGCCGACGGCGACACATTAAGCTGAGCGGCGGCCTCCGATAAACCTCCACAGTCGACGATTTTGACGAAAAACTCCAGATGCTTGAGTGAAATCGGCGTACTCATAGTTTCCTTTTATTCACAAGTGATTTGCAAAAACGGTACGAATAGGCCGTTACATTCGCCTTTTAAACATGCAACTATTGAATCACAGGAAACAACCTGCTGGCAAAATGAAAAAATAACAACTTAGGTGAGTTGCGTCACAAAATAAAAGGAGGCGAAACGGAAACTCATCACATTGTGAATTTAATCTCATTAATTATTATTCTAAAGGTACCGATTATGTGGTCACGACTCGAACCCTACAGATCGTCGATTATTTTATTAGTTGCTCTGGTGATTGGCGGCTTATTAGGTATTTATGCCCCGACGTTTGCCAGCAAACTCCAGCCGATAGGTCAGATATTCCTGAACCTGTTATTTATGATTATTGTGCCGCTGGTGGGGATCAGCGTCATGTCGTCTATCGCCAGTATGACCGACCTGAAAAGGTTGGGACGTATTATGGCGATCATCTTTATTGTTTCGATCGCGATGGCCTTTATTCCGGCGGCCGGGATCGTAGCGCTGGCGCTATGGTATAACCCGGCGCAGGGCGTCACCATCGATCTCTCGCAGTCCGTGCAGGCGGGCAGCGGCAAGATGGATTTTGTCAGCATGATTACCACCAGCGACTTTATTGGGCTGTTTTCTAAGTCCAATATTCTGGCGCTGATCGTAATGGCGATCATCGCCGGTGTCGCGATTGGTCAATCGGATCAGGCCGGTAAACGCATTGCGTCGCTGCTGGAAGATGCTAATACCGTGATCATGAAGATCGTCTCGATCATTATGAAGGTCGCTCCGGTGGGTCTGGGCTGCTATTTCGCTGCCACCATGGCCAGCCAGGACTCTGCGCTGCTGTTAACCTTTGCCCGCGCCATTGGCCTGTTTATGGTCGCCACGCTGGTCTACTTCGTTTTTGGCTCTATTCTCTATTCATATATAGGGGGGGGTATCCCGGCGGTTAAAGCCTTCTGGCGCAATGCGATTGAACCCTCGGCTACCGCGCTGGGGACTTGCTCTTCGCTGGGAACGCTGCCGGTGACGCTGCGTGCCGGTAAGGCGATGGGGATCAACCCGGAAATCGTTGATGTCTCTATTCCGCTGCTGGTTAACCTGAATAAAGGCGGCGTAGCGATGATTGCCGCGCTGAAAATTGTCTTTATCTATTCCGTGCTGGGCATGGAGTTCACTACTGAGACCTTCTTCCTGACCATGCTGATTGCGGTGCTCTCCGCCATTATCGTCGGCGGTGTGCCGGGCGGGGCATTCCTCGGTGAAATTTTTATCGTCACCACGCTGGGGCTGCCAATGGAAGCGATCCCGATGTTGGTGGTACTGGGCACCATTACCGATGCGCCGGCCACACTGATTAACGTTATCCATGATTTGAATGCGGCGCAGATTGTTGAACGGTTCGCTGGAAAAAAGCAGACCAATACTGAAATCAACTCTACTGCTGCGGTGGTATAGGTTTTCACACGGATTAAGAACAGGAGAAGTTATGAAAGACGCAATGAAGCTTGAAACACATCTGGTCGTGGCTGGACGCGATAAACGCTACACCCAGGGCGCGGTGAATCCGGTGATCCAACGTGCCTCTTCGCTGGTGTTTGATACCGTGAAGGACAAAAAATTTGCCACCGCGAACCGTGCGAACGGCGAACTGTTTTACGGTCGTCGCGGAACCTACACCCACTTTGCTTTCCAGAAAGCAATGAGTGAGTTGGAAGGCGGCGTAGGCTGCGCGCTGTACCCGTGCGGCGCTGCGGCGGTGACCAATGCGATTCTGGCGTTTGTCCAAAGTGGCGATCATATTCTGATGACAGGTGCCGCCTACGAGCCAACCCAGGATTTCTGCAATAAGATCCTGAGTAAATTCAACGTGGAAACCACGTATTACGATCCGCTGATTGGCGCGGGTATCGTCGATCTTCTGCGTCCGGAAACAAAGGTGGTGTTCCTCGAGTCCCCGAGTTCAATCACCATGGAAGTTCAGGACGTGCCGGGAATGGTGAAGGCGATCCGTGCGGTGAATCCGGAGATTGTCATTATGATCGACAACACCTGGGCGGCGGGCGTGCTGTTCAAAGCGCTGGATTATGGCGTGGATATTTCCATTCAGGCGGGAACGAAGTACACCATCGGTCATTCGGACGGCATGCTGGGCACGGCGGTGTCGAACGCCCGCTGTTGGGATCGTCTGCGCGAAAACTCTTACCTGATGGGGCAAACGCTGGATGCCGATACGGCCTACAACGGTAGCCGCGGACTGCGTACCCTGGCGGTACGTCTTAAGCAGCATCAGGAGAGCAGCATCCATATTGCTCGCTGGCTGTCGGCAAGACCGGAGGTGGCGCGGGTGAATCATCCGGCATTACCGGAATGTCCGGGGCATGAGTATTTCCAGCGCGACTTTGCGGGAAGCTCGGGACTGTTCTCATTTGTGCTGAAAAAGAGGCTGACCGACGAACAGATGGCGAATTTCCTCGATAACTTTTCGCTGTTCCATATGGCCTATTCGTGGGGCGGATTTGAGTCACTCATCCTCGCTAACCAGCCGGAAGAACTGAACAGCATCCGCCCGGCCGGGGATGTGGATTTCAGCGGAACGCTGGTCAGGGTACATATTGGCCTGGAAGATGTTGATGACCTGATTGCCGATCTGGACGCAGGTTTCGCGCGCATTGCTTAAGATGGTGTGATCTTAGCCGGATGCGGCGCAGGCGCCTTATCCGGCCTACTACTATGTCATTGTGACAGGCCGGATAAGCATCTGACAGGCTAGTTTTCAGTGGCTAACGTAGCTGCTTCATGCTGGCGTACCCGTTTTAATAAACCCGCCAGCGTAAATACCACAATGATCCCGGCGGCCACCGCCAACAGATGAAACGACAGTCTGCCACCGTTAAACCACAGCCAGCGCCCGACTTCGACAGAAACGGCCATCACCGTCAGGATCACCATGTTCAGTGATGCGGAGACCGTACCTTTCGGCAAGTTGTTGGAAAACAGCGTAAAACGAAACAGCGTTGGGAAGATCATCCCAATACCAAACGCATACAGGCTGGTTCCCAGCACCGACCACAGCCAGACGTGCGGCCACAGTAAGTTACCGACAATCAGCACTGCCAGCCCGCTCAGTTGAACAGGTGCCGCCCGCCAGATAAAGCGCGGTCGGGTCGGATCTTTCACAAACCGTACGACGACCATGTTGGCCACGATCACGGCGCCAAATACCGGAGCCTGTGCCCAGGCAAACTGCGATGTGGTCATACCGCCCGCGTCAATCAGGATCACCGGCGAGACCGCCACCCAGCTCATCATCGGGATATAGCTTAACGACAGCGTGGCTGCGCCAAACAGGAACACCCGGTTGCGGAAAACGTCGCGGAAATCACGCAGTACGCTGCACGCGCTGAACGGCACAGCACCGCGCTGGACGGTCTCCGGCATCGCCAGGGCTAACCCAACCAGGGCGATAAGCCCCATGACGGCGATAATGGCAAACAGGATCTTCCAGTGGACAAAGTGCATCAGCGCCGCCCCGGAGAGCGGGCCGATAACCGGTGCCACCAGTACAATGGAAGTGATAACGGCCATCAGCTTAATGGCCTTTGTTTGCCCAAATGCCTCTTGTACCGTGACATAACCGACTGTGGCGATAAAGCAGATGCTGGTGCCCTGCACGAAACGCGCGATCAGAAATTGTGTCATCGAGGTAGTGAAGAGTGTCGCCGTGCAGGCCAGCGTAAAGATTAACGCCCCGGCAATCAGTACCGGTCGGCGGCCAATCCTGTCGGAAAGCGGCCCCAACAGCCACTGCAGCGCCATCCCTCCCGCCAGATACAGACTGACTGCAGCAGGAGCCAGGCTGACATCAGCGTTGAAATCTCGCACTACATTGATGATGCCGGGCTGGATCAGATCCGTCGACAGATAGGCCGCGAAGTCATACAAAATCAGCGCGATAGGGAAAAATAGCGTTGTGGCGCGTTGAGCGAAAAACGCGAGAATCCGTTGCATAAAACAACTCCTTGTCGGGAGAAAACCCTCAACGGGAATAGCGAAATTCAATACCGTCTTAGAGACGCCTGGCTGGTGACAGAAAAAACAGACTGCAGATGTACTGAATTTCATGTAATCAAAAACGCTGCCTGCGTGAAACGCAAACAGGAAATACGCCTCTCTGACTCAGGTCAGAAAACGTAACGATTACAAGTGACAATCAGCACATTACACCTCGGGAAGAGAACGTTGAACGGAAAATAACCTCCCGCAGTGTAATGCGGATTGGATGATAATTAAACGAGTTTATCGGGTTAATGCGTAGGAATTAAAGGGGTTTAACGCGGGAATGTGCATTGAGATAGCGATTCTGCGTGACGTGTTCCAGACAAATGCAGACGTTACAAAGGGACGTTTTTATCTCTGATAACGTCTCGCAAAGAGAGAAAGTCGCAGGTGAGGGAGCAGTTTTCTGACGCTAAAGTCATGGCATCTTATTTCCAGGTGACGGACCGCCATGAATACAGCACCGACTTCCACACCGCATGATGCGGTTTTTAAAACGTTTTTGCGCCACCCAGAGACAGCTCGGGATTTTCTACAAATACATCTTCCCGCTTCGCTGCGCGAACTTTGCGATTTTCAGACGCTGAAACTCGAGTCAGATAGTTTTATTGAAGAGGATTTACGTGCGTATTACTCCGATGTGTTGTGGTCGGTGAAAACGACGGAAGGGGATGGATATATTTATGTGGTAATTGAACACCAAAGCACCCCGGATGCGCATATGGCATTCAGACTGATGCGCTACGCGGTAGCGGCCATGCAGAAACATTTAGATGCCGGGCATCAGCAACTGCCGCTGGTGGTGCCGATGCTGTTTTATCACGGCGCTAAAAGCCCGTACCCTTATTCACTGTGCTGGCTGGATGAGTTTGCCAACCCGAAACTGGCTCGTCAGCTGTATGCTGCGGCATTTCCGCTGGTGGATATTACGGTCATACCGGATGACGAAATTGTGCAGCATCGACGTATGGCGCTGCTGGAGTTAATCCAAAAACATATTCGCCAGCGCGATCTTATGGGGCTGGTCGAGCAACTTGTTTCCCTGTTAGTTAACGGCTCGACTAATGACAGTCAGCTAAAGACGC
Organism: Citrobacter sp. Awk 2; assembly: GCF_028069815.1. NCBI lineage: Bacteria > Pseudomonadati > Pseudomonadota > Gammaproteobacteria > Enterobacterales > Enterobacteriaceae > Citrobacter > Citrobacter sp. Awk 2. The sequence continues at coordinate 5,019 of NZ_JANEWL010000098.1, read as the reverse complement.
TGTTTAATTATATTTTGCGAACCGGCGATGCACCTCGCTTCAATACGTTTATCAGTGCAATTGCCGAACGTTCACCGCAGCATAAGGAGCATTTGATGACGATCGCGGACAGATTGCATGAGGCAGGTTTTCAAAAAGGATGGCTCAAAGGTCAGCAGGAAGGAAAGCACGAAGGTAAACAAGAAGGTAAACAGGAAGGGTTAATAGAGGGGCGACGTGATGAGGCGCTACGTATTGCCCGCACCATGCTGGCAGATGGCATCGATATCAGCACGGTACAAAAAATTACCCGGCTTTCCGCTGAAGATATCCAGGGGTTAAGCCACTGGATAAAAGCGTAGCCGGGTGTACCGATTTACTCTATCGCCACCTTTACGGCCTCGCCGAGCTTTTGCATCACTTCCTGATGCTTCTCGTTTGGCGGTAACGCACAGTTGATACGCACGCAGTTGCGATACTTTCCGGATGCGGAGAACAGCGAACCCGGTGCGACCTGGATTTTCAGGCGACACAGCTGTTTGGCAACACAGACCATATCGACCTGCTGTGGCAATTCCACCCACAGCATAAAGCCGCCTTTTGGTCGGGTGACGCAGATGCCGCAGGGGAAGTACTCCCGCACCCAGCAGGTGTAGATCTCCATATTGCGCTGATAAATCTGGCGCATGCGTCGGATATGACGATGGTAATGACCTTCGCGCACAAAGGTGGCTGCCGCCAGTTGCGTTGCAGGAACGTTGGTGCCAATGACAGCGTATTTCATGTGCAGCAGCTTGTCGTAATAGCGACCGGGGATGACCCAACCGACGCGCAGACCTGGTGCTACGGATTTGGTAAACGAACTGCACAACAGAACCCGACCGTCGCTGTCCCAGGAGTGAATGGTGCGTGGGCGCGGGTACTCCGTTGCCAGCTCGCCATACACATCATCTTCAAAAATCACAATATCGTGGCGTTGGGCGAGGGCGAGCACCGCTCGCTTACGCGCATCCGGCATAATAAATCCGAGCGGGTTATTGCAGTTGGGAACCAGTAGCACTCCTTTGATTGGCCACTGATCCAGCGCCAGTTCCAGCGCTTCAATGCTGATCCCGGTATCTGGATCGGTCGGGATCTCAATGACTTTGATCCCCAAACCGCGCAGCAGCTGCATTGTGCCGTAATAGGCCGGAGATTCAACGGCAACAATGTCTCCAGGCTGGCAGACCGTCAGCAGCGCCAGCGACAGGCCGCTCTGGCTGCCGCTGGTGATGACAATATCATCCGCATTGACGACTGAACCGCTGTCCAGCATCAGGCGCGCAATCTGACTGCGCAGTTCACGACAGCCGGAGATTTCATCGTAGCCCAAAATCGCTTTCAGATTGTGCTGCGCCACGCGGCTTAGCTCGCGCCACAGTGGTTTCAGGCTGGGTTGATTAATATCGGGCACGCCACTGCTAAAAGGCGTGATGGATTTGTCCGCGTTGCCTTTCAGCATATCCAGCACCTGATCCCACTGGGTTATTTCGACCGGACGCTGCACTGGCCGTGACATTGGCGGTACGGGGGGTTGTGCTTTTTGTGGGGCGACAAAGTAGCCAGAGCGCGGCTGCGGGGTGATCAACTGGCGCTGTTCCAGCGTCTGATAAGCCTGCTGTACAGTGCTGATGCTGACACCATGCTCCTGACTCAGACTGCGCACCGAGGGCAGCTTTTCGCCATGACGGTACAGCCCTTGCTCAATACGTTCGGCCAGCAGGTTGGCCAGATGTTGGTAACGGGTCATGCTGTATCCCTCATGGGTACCATACAGATTAAAAAACCAGTACAGATTGGCGTAATTAATGCGATGCAGAATCCTTTTTAACCAATCTGTATGTTAAAGAAAAGTACTTTGTGAGTCTGTATTGTCCCTGGCCAAATCCGGGAAGATAAAGCCTCTGGCAAGACGGGGAGGTAAGGTATGGAATTTCACGAGAATAAAGCAAAGCAGCCGTTTATTGGATTGGTGCAGATCTGGCAGGCAATAAAACGGTGGCGACTACGGGCGCAAACGCGACGTGTATTGCATCATATGAGCGATGAACGGCTGCGGGACGTCGGGCTGCGACGCGATCAGGTGGAGTGATTTTTCTTCCACCAACAAAGGCCGGGGCTACCGTAGCCCGGCTACTTTTATATTCACCACATTTATCAATTCATGCTTCTGGTTAGTATGTTTCTTGATACTTACCCTGATAAGTATTATTTTCTTCTCCGCGATGAGGGGAAAGAAACATGACTGAAGATGAACTGTTTGCCCGCCGCCCAATGGGGATGCGCATGGCAATGGTGGTACGCCAGTGGCGGGCCATTATTGATGCTGCCATTACCGATACTGGCCTGACGCAGTCCAGCTGGACGGTACTGATGCAACTGTATCAACTGGGAGACAACGTCTCGGTCAGTGAACTGGCACAAATGCAGGGCATTGAACTGCCGCCGCTAATGCGTACCCTCTCGCAGCTGGAAAAGCAGGGCTATCTGCTGCGTTCCACATCGCCTTATGACAAACGCATCCGCCTGCTAACGCTGACCGCGCAAGGCCGCTTAAGGCTTGAAGAACTTAACCGGGTGATTGAGACATACCAACATCGCGTCACCTGCACCATCCCTGAGGCGCAACTCGCTTCTTTCAGCGCTACGCTCAATCAAATCGCCTGCAATTTGCGGACAATCCGCGAAGAAGATAACAAGATCTAAAAAACTATGATGACCCCAGAACAAAAATTTGCCCGTTGGGTAAGGGTGAGTATTGCCGCTTTCCTGGTAATATTCGCCTGGTTTATCGTTGCCGATATCTGGATCCCGCTGACGCCGGACTCCACGGTGATGCGCGTGGTAACGCCTGTTTCCTCGCGTGTTTCCGGCTACGTCTCGCAGGTTTATGTGCATAACAATAGCCAGGTGAAGAAGGGTGACTTGCTGTACGAGCTGGATCCGACACCGTTTATCAATAAGGTCGAAGCCGCGCAAATCGCCCTTGAGCAGGCGAAGCTGAGCAATCAGCAACTGGACGCGCAGATTGCCTCTGCCCGCGCCAATCTGCGTACCGCACAATTCACTGCCCGCAACGATAAGACCACCTTCGACCGCTACCAGCGGCTGAGTACGATGCAGAACGTCTCGCAATCCGATCTCGACAAGGTTCGTACCACCTGGCAGACCAGTGAACAGTCGGTCGCCGCGCTGAGTGCCAGTATTCAGAACCTGCTGATCCAGCGCGGCGAGCGCGATGATGGCCGCAATGTCACGCTGCAAAAATATCGCAATGCGCTGGACGAGGCGCAGCTGAATCTCGGCTGGACGAAGGTGCATGCAGAAACCGATGGCACGGTGAGCAACCTCCAGCTCAACCCCGGACTGTATGCCACTGCAGCTACGCCGCTGCTGGCGCTGGTCAGCCACCAGACGGATATTGTGGCTGACTTTCGCGAGAAAAGCCTGCGCCACACTCGGGTAAATACCAATGCCGCCGTGGTGTTCGATGCCATGCCGGGCAAGGTCTTCTCTGCCCGCGTTACCAGTAGTGATGCCGGTATTCTGGCGGGTCAGGAGCAGGTTAACGGCCAGCTGTCGCAACCGGAACAGTCAACCCGCTGGGTGCGCGATGCCCAGCGTATGCGCATTCATGTGGCGCTGAACGAACCGCTCGACACGCCGCTACCGACCGGGGCACGCGCCACGGTACAGCTGTATAACAGCGAAGGAATGTTCGCACGCACCTTCGCCGGGGCGCAGATCCATCTCGTTAGCTGGCTGCACTATGTCTATTAACACCCTGGCCCATGTTTTTACCCCGCACGGGAACATTGTCTACACCGCCAATGATTTTCGCCAGACCCTGCGTATTTCCGTCGCCGGGACAATCGCACTGAGTATTTCGACCTTTTACAACGTGCAGTACGGCGTGTTCTTTGTGGTTTATCCGCTGATGCTGCTGTCGTTGGTGCCGGTATTTAACCGCCATGTGGCAACCCAGTTTGTGTTTAGCGCGGCGGTGAACTGCGTTGAAATGGTGCTAATCGTCGGCTATCTGTCGCAGTGGCCGCTGATTATGACGCTGGTGGTGTTCGGCCTGTACGTGATGCGTTTTCGTTTTATGAGCAAAGGGCCGCTGTTTCTGCTCGGTTCGATGGGTGTGGTGTGCCAGAGCACGATGCTCAACTTTATGAGCTATCCCACCACTAACTGGCATACGCTGATGTTCTCCAATATGGAAGCCTGCGTCATGGCGGTGGCGCTGAGCGCGCTGCTGCATTATCTGATCCCGGACGTGGAGCCGCGCCAGCCGCCGCCGCGCATTGAGAAAGATGCCGCCCGGGTGCGCCATGAGTCGCTGCTTTCCGGCACGGTGGCGACGATGATTTTTGTGGTCTTCCAGATCTGTGATTTGAGTGATTCGCTGTCGGCGCTGATGGCGGGGATTTTGATCCTGTTCCCGATGCACTATCGCGGCGCGGTGATTAGCTCGATTTGGCGCGTGGTCGGCGTGGTGCTGGCCTGCCTGTATATTCTGCTGGTGCAGCTGCTTATCTATGATTTCAGCAACCATATGGTGCTGATGATGCCGCTGATCGGTCTCGGGCTGGCGTTTAGCGCCCGCCTGCACGTGATGGAAAAAGTCGGCGCGGGCGTGGGGTTTGCCAGCATCACCACCATCGGCATTATGTTCGGCCAGAACCTGCACCCGGAACAGGACCTGGTGTTCAGCGATCTGTACCGCATCACCTCCGTCACCGTCGCGCTGGTGGCAACGTTAACCATGGTATTTCTGGTACACCGGGTGTTGAACTGCTTTGCCGCGACGCGGTTTGTGATTACCGAGTGAGTAGGGGCAAGTGCCGGATGGCGGCGTAAACGCCTTATCCGGCCTACGGGAAGCGGAATTTCCAGGCCCGGTAAGCGTAGCGCCACCGGGCGTTTTTCGGATTGCCTGCTCCTTCACCTTTATCTAATTATTCAGAATATGGTTTATTTGTTCGAGAAATAAAAATA
>NZ_JANEWL010000097.1:0-18041 GCF_028069815.1 Citrobacter sp. Awk 2 | reverse complement strand
GGCAATGGCAATGGCAATGAAGGAAATGGTGCTGGTGACGGAAATGGCAACGGCAACGGCAACGGCAACGGCAACGGCAACGAAGGAAATGGTGATGGCGGCTCACCACCCACGACAACGCCCACGATACCCACCGTGCCGATTATTACCAGCGTCACTGACAATCAGGCTCCCATTACGGGTCTTGTCAATCAACAGACATCTACTAATGATAATACGCCAGAACTTCAGGGCACTGGCCCCGCGAACGCAACCTTACATATTTTCGATAACGGTACAGAAATAGGTCAGGTCACTATCGATGCCAACGGGAACTGGACGTTTACTCCATCCTCCCCGCTTGCAGAAGGTACTCACCAGTTTACGGTCAGCGCATCAAACAATGCGGGCAGCAGCGCAATCTCAGACAGTTGGGTCATTACCATCGATACAACCCCACCTGCCGCCGCAATAATTTCTTCAGTGAACCAGGAAGGCACTACAGTGACGGGTAGTGCAGAGCCAGGAAGCACTGTCACTATCATTGGCAGTAACAACCAGGTTCTGGGATCAGCAATCGTCGGTTCAGGCGGTACCTTCACTATTGGCATATCGCCCGCGCAAACACACGGTGAAGCGCTAACAGCAAAGATTCAGGATGAAGCAGGCAATATCGGGCCAGATACCTCATTCAGTGCCTCGAATTCCGGTTATCCAGGCGTACCCGTGATAGTCAGTGTTATGGATGATGTCGCTCCCTCCGTTGGGCCATTGCTCAACAATCAGTCAACTAATGATGCGACCCCAACGCTTTCCGGGACAGCTGAGGCTAACAGTACGGTTAAAATTTACAATAACGGGGCATATATCGACAGCGTCGTCGCCGACAGCAACGGTAGTTGGAACTGGACCTCCAGCACAAACTTGCGGGACGGCTCATATGCCTTCACCGCTACGGCAACCAACCACCTGGGTACGGGGGGAATGTCGACGGCCTTCAATATCAATATCGATACTCAGCCGCCGCTATCGCCAGACGATCTGACCGTATCTGCCGATGGCGCTGTCGTCACGGGTACGGCTGAACCCGGCAGTACCGTGACGATAACCGACAATAACGATCATTTAATCGGCAGTGGTGTTACCGGGCCAGATGGCTCGTTTACTGTCACCATAAACCCACCACAAACCAATGGCGAAACCATCACCGCTATCGCTACCGATCCGGCAGGAAACACGAGTTTACCTGAAACGGCGATCGCTCCCGATATCACCGCCCCGCTACCGCCCACAAACCTGACAATCAATAATGCGGGCGATCAGGTTTCCGGCACGGCAGAGCCCAACAGTACCGTACATATTCTCAATCCTGGTGGCACTATCATTGGCACAACCACCGCTGATGCTGACGGAGATTTCACCGCCACACTGGTTCCGCCACAAACTAACGGCGAACATCTTGTCGCCAACGCAACGGATGCCGCAGGCAATACCAGTGGTAACACAGCACTCACAGCGCCAGACAGCACCGCACCTGATGCGCCGACAGGGGTGATTGTCGCCGGGGATGGTGGTTCAGTGAGTGGACATGCTGAAATCGGCAGCACCATCACCGTAAAAGACAGCAACGGGAGTACGATTGGCGTGGGTCAGGCAGACAGTGGTGGTCACTTTGTTGTGTCGATCACCCCGTCACAAATCAATGGTGAAACGGTAAAAGTGACCGCAACGGACAGTGCAGGCAACGAAAGTCTGCCCGCTTCCGCACTGGCTCCAGATATTACCGCGCCAGACCAACCGATTATTATTGCCGTCTTAGACGATGTTCCCGATGTCATCGGAAAAATTGATAACAACACGCTGACTAACGATGATAAACCGGAAATTAAGGGCACTGCCGAAGCGGGCTCGCAGGTAAAAATTTATGATAATGGTACCCTGCTAACCACCGTTACCGCCGATATCAATGGTAACTGGGACTACACGCCGACCACCGCGCTGAGCCAGGGCGCTCACGTGTTTACGGTTACGGCAACCGATGCCGCCAACAACACCAGTAGCGCCGCCAGCTGGAAAATCATTGTCGATAGCGTCGCGCCGGCCGTCCCGGCTATTACTTTGATCAACGATGACGTCGGAACCATCACCGGTAACATCGCGAATAACAACGGGATAACCAACGACAACACGCCGACCCTCTCAGGGACCGGCGAGCCAGGCTCGCTGGTGAACCTGTATGATAACGGTTTGCTGATGACGGTGATGCTCATCGACAAGTCAGGTACCTGGAGCTATACCGTCCCGGACAACAAGCAGCTTGCCGATCGCGACCATCGTTTTACCATATCCGCAACGGATGCCGCCGGTAACGTCGTCACCTCCCCCGTGACTGTCACCATTACCGTTGACACCCAGCCTCCAGGGGTACCAGCCATTTCAGCCGCCACCGATAACGTCGGAAATGCACCCGTTGACTTGCCTTCTGGTAGCCGCTCAAACGATAACCTGCCGTCACTGAAAGGGACCGGAGAAGTTGGCTCCACCATCACTATCTACGATGGTGCCACGCCTATTGGAACGACCACCGTTGTGGCTGGAGGAACCTGGAGTATCCCTGTCACCCAGCCACTTAGTGAAGGCTCGCACACATTGTCAGCTATCGCGACAGATGCGGCAGGTAACGCCAGTACCGCCGGAAGTTTCATGCTGACTGTCGATACAACGCCACCCGCAGCCCCGATCATCACCTCAGCGGAAGGGCTTATTGGCCTGGAAACTAAAGTACTGAGTAATGGCGGCAGTACGAAAAGCGACACCCCCAAACTGTCAGGAACAGGTGAACCGGGCGCGACAATTACGATTTATGAGAATGGCGGCCTCGCCGGCATCACTACCGTACAGCCAGACGGCACCTGGACATTTACCCCAACCTCACTTGCAGATGGGCCGCATAAATTCACCGCCACGGCGACCGACGCCGCGGGCAACACAGGGATCCCATCGGCGGGCTTTACGCTGACGGTGGATAATCTGCCGCCAACGCAACCGCTCCCACCCACCATTACGGATGACGTCAATCCGATAACCGGGGTCGTGACAAACGGCATAACTAACGACACCACACCAACGTTCAGCGGCACGGGGGATGTTGGCGACCTTATTTCCATCTACCTTGGTAATAATCCCGCGCCGTTGGGTACCGCGACGGTGGGCGCAGATGGTAAGTGGAGCTTTACACCTGGCGACCCCATCAATCCAGACAGCTATCAGATTACCATTACCGCAACTGACCCTGCCGGCAACGTCAGTCTGCCATCAAATGCCATCACCCTGAATATCGACATCACGCCGCCGGCAGCGCCAACCATTATCGCCGTCAATGATAATGTCGGCACTATTCAAGGCAATCTTGCGCCTGGCGCAATAACAGATGATACGACGCCAACTATTCGCGGAACCGGCACTGACGGCGACACGATCACGCTGTACAACGGCAGTACGATTATCGGTACCACAACGGTTGTTGGCACCACCTGGAGTATTACTCCTGGGACGGCGCTGGCAAACGGAAGTTATACGCTAACGGCCATTGCAACCGATGCGGCGGGGAACGCCAGTACCTCATCAAACAGCGTCTCGTTTACGGTTAGCAGCACCGTGCTGACCCTACCGCTGGTTACGGATATTGCAGATGACGCTGGTGCTATTATCGGTTCATTGACCAACAATAGCGTCACGGATGATACCACCCCAACAGTCAGCGGGACCGGTGCGCCGGGCAGTACGGTAGTCATTTTCGATGGTGGCAATCCCATTGCCGAAACCCTCGTTGCAGCGAATGGTAGCTGGAGTATTGAGATTACGCTGACGGGCAATGGCCCGCACACGCTGACGTTCGGCGCCAGGGATGCCGCGGGTAATTCCCTGGCGGCAGGAAACCCTGTAATGTTGATACTCGATACACAGCCTCCCGCCGAGCCAATCGTCACCAGTGTTGACCCGAACGGCACGCTGGTAAGCGGGACAGCCGAGCCGGGCAGCACCGTCATCATCAGAAGTGGTACTACGGTACTGGGCCAGGGCATTGCGAATAGCGTCACAGGTGCCTACACCGTCACGATCTCACCCGCACAAACTACGGGGCAGAATCTGAACGCAATCGCCCAGGATCAGGCGGGCAATAGCAGCGGCCCTACGCCATTTAACGCGGCCACGTCCAGCATTCCGCATCCGCCAACTCTCGAAATCATTGATGATGTCTCGCCTGTTACAGGAGCGATTGGCAACGGTAAAACCACCAATGACACCTTGCCGCTGTTACAAGGAACCGCCACGGCAGGAGCAACGGTCAAAATTTATCAGGATGGGAATGTAATCGGTACGGTCACCGCCGATGCCGTTTCCGGCGCATGGAGCTATCCATTATCCGCTCCGCTGACAAACGGCACGACTTACAATTTCACCGTATCGCAAACTGTTGCGGGTATAGACAGTGGCATATCGCCCAATTACGCCATCACTATCGATACTGCCGCCCCACAAGCCCCTGCGATCACCAGCGTAATTGACGACGTGTTACCGGGTACAGGATCGTTAGATACCGGACAAATTACCAACGATTCACGCCCGACCCTCAATGGAACTGGCGAAGCGGGCGCGACGATCACCCTTTACGATAAAGGTATCGCGATTGGCATAACCACCGTGAGTGGCAGCGGATACTGGAGCTATACACCAACAGATGGGTTGGGAGAAGGCGAGCATATCTTTACCGCACGCGCAACGGATGCTGCAGGCAACCAGGGCGATCCCTCTAACAGCTTCCGGATTATTGTCGATACGTTAATCCCAAGCGCGCCCTCTATTGTGTCGGTAATGGACGACGTCGGTATCCCGCAGTCCCTTACATCCGGACAGCTAACCAACGACAACACCCCATCGCTTGCTGGCGTCACCGAGGCCGATTCAGTAGTGACCATTCGCGATAATGGCGCGGTAATTGGCACAACCACCAGCGATGAAAACGGTAACTGGAGCTTTACACCGGCTCCAGCACTTAGTGAAGGCAATCATTCGTTCACCGCAACCGTCACGGATGGTGCTGGCAACATCAGCCCGGCAAGCCCACCTTTCGTTCTGGTTGTTGATACGCTGCCGCCCGCAGCACCGAGCATTACCTCGGTGATTGACGATCAACCCAGCAACACATCGCTGACTAACGGACAATTAACTAACGATGCACAACCCACGCTGAACGGCAAAGGAGAGATCGGCGCATCTATCACCATCCGCGATAAAGGCGTTGATATTGGTACAACCCAGGTTGATGAGACCGGCAACTGGAGCTTCACGCCGGATACCCCGCTGACTCAGGGGCAACACATCTTTACCGCCGTTGCCACCGATCAGGCGGGCAATATGGGAGGCGTATCTTCGTCCTTCACCCTCGAACTGGATTCCATCGCCCCGCAGCCCCCTATCATTAGCACGGTATTGGACAATACGGCTCCCACAACAGGCGCGATAACCAATGGGCAGACGACAAACGAAACACGTCCGGCACTGAGCGGCACGGGCGAAGTGGGGGCGACCATTACCGTTCTGAGCGATGGCCAACCCATTGGCACCACCACCGTGGGGGCGGGAGGTATCTGGAACTTTACCCCAACGGATGCACTGAGCAACGGACCGCATACATTGACCGTCACCGCGACCGACAGTGCAGGTAACACCAGCGCTGCATCGAACGGCTTTGGGCTCATCGTTGATACCGTATCGCCGGGTATACCCATCATTTCTCAGGTAGCAGATGATGTCGGCCCGCTGACGGGTAATCTGAACAACGGCCAGGCCACAAATGATGCGCAACCCACGCTCAGTGGAACAGCAGAAGCCAATTCCACGATCAAAATTTATGACAATGGCACCTATCTCGGTACCGCTCCGGTAGACACCAATGGAGCCTGGAGCTTCACGCCAACAGCTGTACTTGGAAATGGTAACCATGCGCTCACGGTGACCGCCGCGGACGCAGCCGGAAACGTCAGTCAGTCATCCGCCACATTTAACATCATTGTGGATACCGTTGCCCCGTTTGCCCCCACCATTATCCAGGCCGTCGATGACGTACAGCCCGGCACCGGGACGCTGTCCAGTGGGGCCTGGACCAATGACACCCGTCCGCTACTCAGTGGCTCAACGGAAGCGAATGCCCGGGTCGCGATTTACGATAACGGCACGCTGCTGGGGACGGTTACCGCCACAATAGATGGGACGTGGGAATATCTGCCCCCCACACTGAGCAACGGCCAACATACATTCACTGCTATCGCCACAGACGCCGCCGGCAATATCGGTGCCACCTCAAGCGGATTTATTATTAATGTCGATACGAACCCACCGCCAATCCCACAACTGATCTCGGTCATAGATGATATCGCAGGCGGTGTTTTCAATGCAGCGCTGAACAACGGGCAGCTCACCAACGATGCCCGCCCAACGCTCAACGGCACCGCCGAAGCCGGTAGCACTGTCAGTATCTATGACGGGAACACTCTGCTTGGTACCGCTCTGGTGCAAAGCAATAATAGCTGGACATTTACCCCGACCACGCCGCTCGCGACCGGGTCCCATACCTTCACCGTGACCGCTACCGATGCGGCAGGCAATACCAGCGGCGCAACACCAGGTTTTACCGTGGTGGTGGACACCGCGGCTCCGGCACAGCCTTCAATAAGTAGCATTATTGATGATGTTGGCCCCAACACCGGTGCGATTGGCAGCAATCAGCCCACCAATGACGCACGCCCAACCCTGAACGGCTCCGCAGAGGCCAACGCGCGAGTCGATATTTATGATAATGGCAGTTTTGTCACCAGCGTAACGGCTGACAGCACTGGCAACTGGAATTACACGCCGTCCACTGATCTGGCTCAAGGGGCTCATTCGTTTACCATCACGGCGACAGATGCAGCGGGGAATACCAGTGGATTTTCGTCTGCAGCAGCCATTGTGGTCGATACCATCGCACCCGGAGTTCCAACCGGGCTGGCGGTCAACGCCAATGGTACGACGTTAACCGGTGTGGCCGAAGCGAACAGTACGGTCATTATCACCTCCGGTAGCGGAACGGTACTCGGCACCACAACAGCAAATGCTTCCGGTAACTTCACCTTTACCCTGAATCCACCGCAAATTAGTGGGCAAACGCTGCAGGTCAGCGCACAGGATGCCGCTGGCAATATCGGCACCGCCGGCAACGTGCTGGCCCCGTTTACCGGTGTTCCTCCCGCGCCGGTGATCTCCAGCGTATTCGATGATGTCGGCACTATCACGGGCCTGGTCACCGCCGGGAAAACCACCAATGATACCCGCCCAACACTGAGCGGAACTGCGCAGGCAAACGCCGTTATCAACCTGTATAACAACGGCACGTTGATGGGTAGCACAACCGCAGACGGGAATGGGATCTGGAGTTTTACGCCAGGCAGCGCCCTGAGTGAAGGCAACCATGCGTTTACCGCCAACGCCACAAATGCCAACGGCTCGAGCGTTTTGTCTGGCTCGTTCAGCATCATTGTGGATACCACGCCACCGCCCCCCCCTACGATTCTGATCAGCGCCGATGGCGGATCTGTGAGCGGTATCGCCGAAGCCGGCAGTACGGTTACGATATCCCTGCCTGGCGGCACCAGCGTGACAGCGGTCGCCAACAGCAGTGGGGTCTACAGTGCCACCTTACCTGTACGCCAGATTGAAGGTCAGTCGTTATCTGCAACGGCAACCGATGCAGCAGGCAATACGTCATCGCCTGCCAGCGTCATCGCGCCAGTACTCCCCCTGCTGGCTGAAGATAATGTCACCCGTTTGCCGCTACAGACTGACGTGGTAATCAGCACTGAGCATCAAAGCGATTACGGTTTCCTGCTGGTGAACGCACTGGGTAGCGTCGCCAACGTGCTGGGTAACGACACGGCAAGTGTTAATTTCAGCATCCAGTCTGGCGGTAGTGGCTCCATCACCATTAACGCCGCGGCGACCGGCATTGTGCTGTCACTATTAAGCTCAATGGAGATTGTTATCCAGCGCTATGACTCCTTGCTCAACACCTGGATAACCGTGGTCGATACTTCGAAACCCAATTTCGCCAGTTTGCTAACCATCGGAGCCTCTGGAGTGACGCTCAATTATGATGGGCTGACAGGCGGGGATTATCGCGTGGTCAGCTTCAACACGAACCTGCTGGCGACCGGCGCTTACACCAGCCTGGACGTTGCGGTGGTGAAAACCAACGGCGGAACCATCACCGGGGGGACCACAGAATCCGGTAACATCATCACCGATACCGATCCCACTAACGGTCAAGATAACGCCCCTTCCGGTACGCTGGTCACCGCCATTACCGATGGTAACGGCAATGTGGTAAACGTCACGGCAGGCGGCGTGAATGTACAGGGTAAATACGGCATCCTGCATATTAACCAGGACGGCAGTTATACCTATACCCTGACCAATACAGCAATATCGGTGTATGGCCGCTCCGAAAGCTTCACCTATACGTTGACGCATGGCTCTGACCATTCCTCAGCCAAACTGGTTGTCACGCTAGGCCAGGCCCCAACCACCAGCACGGTAACGGCAGCAGATGATGTGGCGTCACTGACGTACGGAACCCAGGTGATCGCAGTCGACCACGGCACGTCAAAACAAACTGGCTTCACACTGGCAAATGTCGGGCTGGGTGATGTCCTCGACGTCAGCCTGGTCAACGGGTTGACCAACCCAATCAAATTCAACGTTGATGACGGAGCAACCCGTACGCTCACCGTCCAGGCGAATGTCCTCGGTGTGACACTTGGCGGTTTTGATCTCTATGTCTACCGCTTCAATGAGGCTATTCAGCAGTATGAACAATATCGGGTGCAGCCAAACTGGGTTACGGCGCTGCTGGGCGGCAGCTCTTCAGCGTATACCATCACGCTGCCGGGTGGTGACTATCTTTTCCTGCTTAACGCCTCTGGCGGCCTGACGTTACTGACCAGCTATACCCTGAATATTCAGGCGGATCATACCTACGCGGTGGACAGTCTCAGCGCGGTAACCAACGGTAATATTCTGGTCAATGACTCGGCTCCGATAAACAGCGTCATCACCGAAGTGAATGGTGTTGCGATTAACGGAACGGGCACCACCAGTATTAACGGACAATATGGCACGCTGACTATCGATGCGAAGGGGAACTATACCTATACCCTGAAAAGCGGGCTGGGTGCAGATAGCATCAGCACACCGGACAGTTTCGTCTATACGGTCAAAGCCCCCAATGGCGATACAGGTAGCGCCTCGCTGAACATTACGGCGACCCCGCAGGCGCTGGACGCAGTAAATGACGTCAGCGGCATGATGGCGGTGAGTACCGTTCAGGATTCTGCGGCATACGGAAGCGGCGCGCTGGGCACAGCGACAATTCCGACGCTGGGGAGCAAAGCAACCGGTTCAGGTTCGTTTGACATCGCAACAAATGACGTACTGAAAGGCGCCACGCTCAACTTCAGCATCGGCACACTTATCACCGTCGGTACGCTGGGCGTGACCTGGACAATCACCGGTCCTGACGGATTCTCGCTTTCAGGCTCCGTACCCGCCAGTGCCATTAGCCTGTTAGGCAGTTCAATTGCCGTCTCGCTGGGTAATGCCGAGCTAGCCGCGGGTCATTACAGCATCAGCTTCACAGGAACGATGGGGGGACTGGCCGTTGGCAACGTCAGCATTACGCCGAACGTCACGGGCACAACATGGCACCTCAATACCTGGGACGTTAACACCACGACGGTGAATGGCAATATTTTTGATGGCAGTGATGCCGCTGGCGCGCACGATCAGCTCTCAACAGTCCATACGCAGCTCACTATCACCGGCTTTAACGGCAGTACCGCCACACTCAATCCGACCAGCAGTATCAGTAGCACAACAATTCAGGGTCATTATGGCTCACTGACCATGAATCTGGATGGCTCATACATCTATACGCTGAAACCGGGTACAACCGTGGCGTCGATGGCCAGCAAAGAGACATTTACCTATACGCTTAACGACCAAAACGGGCATACGGACACCGCGACGCTGACCATCAATATGAATCCACAGATGGCAAGCACCGCGCAGCATGACGTGATCATCGGCTCGGTCTACGGCGATACGCTGATTTATCACCTGCTTAATGCCAGCGATGCAACGGGCGGTAACGGAACGGCAGACACCTGGACCAACTTCTCGCTGGCGCAGGGCGACAAAATCGACATCGGCGACCTGCTGGTAGGCTGGAACGGACAAAATGCCACGCTCGGTAACTACCTCACGGTGACCACCAGCGGTAACAACACCGTCGTTTCCATTGACCGCGACGGTACAGGCAGCACGTACCACACCACTAACCTCGTAACACTGGAGAACGTACACACCACGCTCGATGAGCTGATCCAACAAAATCACATTGTGACCTGAAACGAACGCCATACCGCTATAACGAGATAACAACAGCCCCGTATGCCATGACGTCCGGGGCAATAACAGTCGTCACTGCCCTATTTTGCAAGGGATAAACTATGAGAAATGTCGCCCCTGTCGCTGTACTGCTGGCATTAACGTTCTGTTCCGTTCGTGCGAATGCCGAAGATGAACCGCAAATTATTACGCCGGAAGGGCTGGCAACCAGCCAGATGCTTCCCTCTCTGGATGGCTCTGTGGCCGATCTACCGCTAAGCGTTGCCGCTCCCGGAAGCCTGACGCTTAACGACGCGGTGAGCCGCGCAGTGAGCTGGCATCCTTCTATTCGTGAATCCATTGGCAAACTGCTCTCGCAAAATGAGCAGATAGACGTGGCGAAAGCAAAATATTATCCGCAAGTTACAGCCGGAATGAACAACGGCTACAGCAATACCTACACCGACCATGGCTTCAGCCCTGCACTGGTCATTTCGGTGTCACAAATGCTGTATGACTTCGGCAAAGTCGCCAGCCAGGTGCGCGCCGAAACCGCCGGTTCGGCGCAACAACAGGCAAACGTGTTACTCAGCATCGATACTGTCGCCCACGCCACCGCCAATGCCATCGTCCAGGTTCAGACATGGCAACAGATGGTGGATGCCGCCGAAGAGCAACTGGTCGCGCTAAACGGTATTGGTCGACTGACCAGAGAACGTAATGATGAAGGGGCGACCTCGCTGTCTGACGTGGTACAAACCGATGCGCGTATTGAGTCTGCTCGTTCACAGCTGGCGCAATATCAGGCCAATCTCGACAGTAGCAAAGCGACATTGATGAGCTATCTCGGCTGGCGCACACTGAACGGCATCAGCAATGAGTTTCCGGTAAAACTGGACAGCAGTTGCGATGTCGTAAAACCGGAGGATAAGTTAGTTCCTGCAGTGCTGGCAGCCTGGGCGCAGGCGAACATCGCACAGGCCAATCTGGATTACGCCAACGCACAGATGACGCCAACCATTTCCCTGGAGCCATCTGTTCAGCACTATCTCAACGACAAATACCCCAGCCATGAGGTGCTCGACAAAACGCAGTACTCAGCGTGGGTAAAAGTCGAAATGCCGCTGTATCAGGGCGGCGGTCTCACCGCCCGGCGCAACGCCGCCAGCCACGCGGTAGAGTCCGCACAGTACTCTATTCAGCGCACCCGACTTGAAGTACGGCAAAAATTACTGGAATCCCGCAGCCAGGCAATGAGCCTCGCGACTGCATTGCAGATCCTGCGCCGCCAGCAGCGGCTGAGCGAACGCACTCGTGAACTGTATCAACAGCAGTATCTGGATCTCGGCTCACGCCCATTACTTGATGTTCTTAACGCCGAACAGGAAGTGTACCAGGCCCGTTTTGCCGAACTCCAGACCCAAAGCCAGCTGCGCCAGCTACAACTGAACTGCCTCTACAACACCGGATCGTTGCGCCAGGCGTTCGCCTTAAATAACCGCAGCATTCAATCGGTGGAGATCCAGCTATGAGCGACGTCGAGCCTGTTGTTGAAGATGCTATTGGCGAACCCGCCCTGAGCCAGTGGGCGCAGGCAGTTACCCACATTGCCAGCCACTATCGCCTTACTTGCTCGCCAGGCGCTATCCAGGCCAACGCCCCATGGTTCGAGGGGAAAAGCAAAACCCTTGCTTTGACGCAATTAGCGCGCCAGGCGGGACTTTCCTTTCATACGCTGGATACCGCAAAGCAGGTACTTAACCAATGGCGTTTACCGGTGGTGGCGGAACTGCACGACGGCCAAATCATGGTGATAGAACATTTCAACGGTGAAGATACACTGGATGTCTTTATTATTGCCGACGAGGGACAGCGCAACCGGCTGGCGGTGGCAGAGCTTCTGCCAGAAATCCATACTATCACCGCACTGCGCCCGTTATCGGCGTTAAAAGACAGTCGGGTTGATCGCTATATTTCGCGCTTTAAACCCGACTGGATACGCGAGCTAGTTTTACAAGATATCCGCCCTTACCTGCCCGTCATGGTTGCTGCGTTTCTGATTAACGTCCTGTCACTCTCCGGGATAATTTTTTCAATGCAGGTTTACGACCGGGTGATCCCCGCCCAGTCATATCCGACTCTCTATGTTCTCTCGACCGGTGTCCTGGTCGCGGTATTGTTTGGCTTTTTGCTTCGCGAAGCACGTACCCACATTATGGATCTACTCGGTAAACGTGCAGACATGCGTATTTCCGATCGCGTGTTCAGCCACGCCCTGCGGTTGCGCAATAGCGCGGTTCCCCGCTCAACAGGGAGTTTTATTTCCCAACTCCGCGAGCTGGAGCAGATCCGGGAGATGATCACCTCCTCAACCATGTCGACCATCGTCGACCTGCCGTTTTTCCTGCTGTTTATTGTCGTACTGGCGTGCATTGCTCCGCCGCTGGCGTGGATAGCCCCCGTCGCTGCCATTCTGATGATTCTGCCGGGGCTGTTATTACAGAAAAAGCTGGCGGTGCTTGCTAACCAGGCCGCACATGAATCCACTCTGCGCAACGCGGTGCTGGTCGAAAGCGTTCAGGGGCTGGAAGATATCAAGCTACTGCAGGCGGAGAACCGCTTTTTACAGCAATGGAACAGCTATATCCGCATTACTGGCGAGTCCGGGCTACGCACACGCAAGCTTACCCAAGGGCTGATCGGCTGGGGGATGTCAGTACAAAGCCTGGTTTACGCCGCCATCATTATGTTCGGTGCGCCTATGGTTATTGAAGGCACGATGACCACCGGGGCCGTGGTGGCCACCTCGGTGCTCGGATCACGGATGATCGCCCCGATGGCTAACCTGTGTGGTGTGCTGGCTCGCTGGCAGCAGGTCAAAGCAGCCAAAATGGGGCTGGACAGCATTATGCAACTTCCCACCGAGACGCAGCACGATGAAGACCGGATACACCAGAAAATCTTCCGCGGCCACTATCTGTTTGAAAATGCGCACTTTCGCTACCACAGTGACGACCAGCGCGTACCGTTACGCATCTCGCGCCTGGAAGTGATGCCCGGAGAGCGGATTGCGATACTCGGGCGTAACGGCGCGGGTAAATCAACCCTGCTACAGGCCATGGCGGGCGGCGTGGAGATTATTCAGGGTGATGTCCGACTCGATAACCTGAGTCTGGCGCAAATCGAAATGGCTGATTTACGCCGCAATATCGGTTTTCTCAGCCAGAACGCTCGGCTTTTTTTCGGTACGTTACGCGAGAATCTGACACTCGGCGCACCGCATGCCAGCGACACGCAGATATTCGAAGCGCTGGAGGTCAGTGGCGCATCTGCATTCGTCAAACAACTCGCCAAAGGGCTGGCACACCCCATTATGGAAGGCGGTAATGGGCTTTCCGGCGGGCAGCGTCAGTCAATTCTGCTCGCCAGAATGTTACTTCGATCGCCCAATATCGTACTGCTCGACGAACCCAGTGCCTCGCTGGATGAACACACCGAGCGGGAATTTATACAACGGTTAAACCAGTGGCTGGGCAACCGCACATTGATTGTCGCCACACATCGCGTTCCGGTTCTGGAGCTGGTCGAGCGCGTGGTGGTACTCAAAGAAGGTCAGCTGGTCATGGATGCCCCAAAAGCGCAGGCGCTAAATGCAAATCGGGCACCTGCACAGACTCACGGTCGGGAGTGGAAAAATGAAAACCAATCCGCATGACGCCGCCATGGACGACCTCGATATCCGCCGGGAACACCGTTTTTCCGGCGCCAGTCGCATTATTCTGCTCAGCACACTGCTTTTTGCCATCCTGGGGGGATGGGCGTATTTCGGCAAACTGGATGAGGTCTCTACCGGCAGTGGGAAAGTCATCCCCAGCTCGCGTGAACAAATATTGCAGTCGCTTGACGGCGGGATCCTCGCCGAACTCAGCGTGCACGAAGGTGATAAAGTTCAGGCCAACCAGATTGTCGCCCGCCTCGACCCAACGCGTTCTGAATCCAACGTGGGTGAAAGCGCCGCCCGATACCGTGCATCTTTAGCGTCAAGCGCCAGACTGAATGCCGAAGTCAACGATTTGCAGCTAACGTTCCCCAGCTCGCTGCAGGCCTGGCCGGAACTTATCGCCTCTGAAACCCGGTTATATAAAAGCCGCCGGGCGCAGCTTGCCGATTCGATGGTGGAACTACAGGATGCGCTGGTCTCCGTGAACAAGGAACTGGCGATCACCCAACGGCTGGAGAAAAGCGGTGCCGCCAGCCATGTGGAAGTGCTGCGCCTGCAACGACAAAAAAGCGATCTTGGACTCAAAATAACCGACCTGCGCTCGCAATATTACGTGCAGGCGCGTGAAGCGCTGTCGAAGGCCAACGCCGAGGTAGATATGCTGGCGGCCATCTTAAAAGGTCGCGAAGATTCCGTTACCCGCCTGACCGTTCGCGCCCCGATGCGCGGTATCGTAAAAAACATCCAGGTCACCACGATTGGCGGCGTTATCCCTCCTAACGGCGAAATGATGGAGATTGTCCCGGTAGACGATCATTTGCTGATTGAAACCCGCCTGTCACCGCGCGATATCGCGTTTATTCACCCCGGACAGCGGGCACTGGTAAAGATTACTGCCTATGACTACGCCATTTACGGAGGGCTGGAGGGCGTGGTCGAAACCATCTCCCCAGATACCATTCAGGACAAAGTGAAGCCGGAGATCTTCTACTACCGTGTTTTCATACGTACCCATCAGGACTTTTTACAGAACAAGCTGGGACGCCATTTTTCTATCGTACCGGGCATGATTGCCACTGTGGATATAAAAACAGGTGAAAAAACCATCGTCGACTATTTAATCAAACCATTTAATCGTGCAAAAGAAGCACTGCGCGAGCGGTAAATCCTTGCGGTTAAGGGGTTGTGGGGGCTGGTCACGCGTGTCACAAGTCTGTTATACTTGCTGCAACACATTGGGGCTGATTCTGGATTCGACGGGATTCGCGAAACCCAAGGTGCATGCCGAGGGGCGGTTGGCCTCGTAAAAAGCCGCAAAAAAATAGTCGCAAACGACGAAAACTACGCTTTAGCAGCTTAATAACCTGCTCTGAGCCCTCTCTCCCTAGCTTCCGCTCTTAAGACGGGGATCAAAGAGAGGTCAAACCCAAAAGAGATCGCGTGGATGCCCTGCCTGGGGTTGAAGCGTTAAAACTAATCAGGCTAGTCTGGTAGTGGCGTGTCTGTCCGCAGGTGCCAGGCGAATGTAAAGACTGACTAAGCATGTAGTACCGAGGATGTAGGAATTTCGGACGCGGGTTCAACTCCCGCCAGCTCCACCAAACATTCATTCATGATGCATCATGAACCTTAAAAAAGCCTGTAACTTCAACGAGTTGCAGGCTTTTTTGTTGCATGTGTGGTCATGATCTCTGTATGAATCTTAACCTTTTGGCACCATGTTTAGCACCACGGTATCGTGGGGCTAAAAAAGCGTGGTGCTAAAACATGCCTAAGCAACTGAAACCCTTAACAAATGTGGAGATCGCTGGCGCGAAGCCCCGTAGCACGGACTATGAGCTACGGGACGGTGAAGGCCTGTACTTGCTGGTTAAGACTTCAGGGAGGAAGGCCTGGCATTTCGAGTATTATCATCCCGTCACCAAAAAGCGCACCAAAACCAGCCTTGGCCCTTACCCGGTCGTTACACTGGCGATGGCCCGCGAAACTCGCACGCAGTACAGACGGCTGCTCTGGCAGGGCATCGATCCTCGTCAACACTTAGCTGAAATAGCCGAAGAAAAACGCATCCAGAATGAATGCACGCTGGAAAAGATAGCCGGACAGTGGCTGGAAGAGAAAAAACGGACCTGTGGACTCAGCGAAGATCACGTCAAAGATATCTGGCGTTCGCTGGAGATGCACGTCTTTCCTTCTCTGGGCCATACGCCCGTCACCGAGATCCGCCCGAAAATACTCAAGGAACACCTCACACCGCTGGAAGAACAGGGCATCCTCGAAACGCTGCGGCGGGTTATCTCGCGGCTCAATGAAATCTTCCGCTTTGCCATCTCCGAAGAGCTCATCGAGTTCAATCCGGCTGACAACCTGGTCGCCCGCTTCAAGAAACCGAAAAAGCAGAACATGCCCGCACTCCACCCCAGCGAGTTGGGTAGGCTGATGCTGGCACTACAGAACGCCTCTATCCGCAAGGAAACCCGCTGCCTTATCGAATGGGAGCTACTGACCTGGGTTCGCCCCGGCGAAGCCGTTAGCGCCCGCTGGTGTGACATCGATATGAAAAAAGCAGAATGGCGTATCCCTGACACCTTTATGAAGATGAACCGTTCGCATACGGTGCCGCTCAGCAAACAGGCACTGCGCGTTCTTCAGATCATGGAGCCAGTCAGCCGCCATCGTCCGTGGGTTTTCCCCAGCATTCGCAAACCGCTGGAGCATATGCACCAGCAGACCGCGAACGCCGCGCTTATCCGTATGAGTTTCGGCGGTGAACTGGTCGCCCACGGCATGCGCAGCATCGCCAGGACCGCAGGCGCAGGTCATTTCCCCCGTGAAGTTCTGGAATCTGCACTGGCACACCAGAAAGAAGACGAGATCGAAGCGGCATACAACCGCAGCGACTATCTGGAACAAAGGCGACCGCTGATGCAGTGGTGGGGAAACTACGTTGATGCTGCCAGACGGCAGGCGCTGCTCGGTGAAGAAGAACCGCTGCGGATCGTGGAAGGAGAATAATGTGACCAGTCCCATTCGTCAGAATCTGTTTGAACGGGAATGTGGTATGCCGCTGCTGGAAGCGCGGCATCTCGCCCTTCTGCTTCTCGGCCTTGATGCATCCCAACCGGCAAACGCCCTGCTGGAAGAACATCAGGAAAATTACCGTATCCTGCACGACGCGATCAGCCGCACCATCAAAGCAACGGGCATGGTCAGCGCCCCGGCGAATAAACGCATGTTCTATGCCGATGAAATGTTCGCACTGGCCTGGCGACTTATTGATGACGAACTCACGCCACCAGAAATTAAGGCCCGCAGCCTGAAGGCGGTGATGAAACTGTCACGTAACAGCCGTGGCCGCAAGTGGCTGAAGACGCTCGGTGACGACGCGCTACCAGATCTTACTACTTCAGCACAACCTTCCCAGCGTGGGATGCATAAGCGTGACAAAGCACGGGAGAATACAGCCCGACTCTGCTGGCTACTGGTTCAGCTTCTGGTTGAGGAGACTGACGGGCGTTACGGGACGTCTGATAAGCCGGCTTCGGATCGGATACTTCGAAAGCTGAAAACGCTGGCTCAGGATCGGGAATTGTTGTCAGACGGGCTTGGGCGAGGGACCGTTTATGAGGTACTGAAGATGGGACGGGAGAAAAGAACGTAAGTAGTCGCTCCCAGCGGCGAGTGTAGCGAACCAATTAAGCTATGATACTTCAGGCGTATAGTCGGCTTCGTGCTGTGAGTTCAACTGATGGACGCAACACACTTATTGAACCGTTCTGCGGGTGATTCATAGTCTAGCGTTTTTCTCGGCCTTTCGTTGAGCTGTCTGGCAACACTGTTAAGTCTTTGCTGGCTGTGA
>NZ_JANEWL010000096.1:0-18345 GCF_028069815.1 Citrobacter sp. Awk 2 | reverse complement strand
AGATAACAGCATAACAGTTACGCTAATATATTATTATTCAAATAACAGCTATGTCGCTCTCGCCTGGCTCATCCTTGCCCTTCTCTGCGGTGACATACGCTAAATAATCGATCACCTGCACTCTCTTAAGCTACCAAGGTCAACATGAGTCTGTTTCCCGTTATCGTGGTGTTTGGTCTGTCCTTCCCACCGATTTTTTTCGAATTGCTTTTGTCACTGGCGATTTTCTGGCTGGTGCGCCGGGTGTTAGTTCCGACTGGCATCTATGATTTTGTCTGGCATCCGGCTCTGTTTAACACCGCGCTGTATTGCTGCCTTTTCTATTTAATATCGCGCCTGTTCGTTTGAGGTTGAAGTGAAAACACTAACAAAAAAACTCTCCCGTACGGCTATAACTCTCGTACTGGTCATTCTGGCCTTTATCGCTATTTTCCGCGCATGGGTCTATTACACCGAGTCACCGTGGACGCGTGATGCACGTTTTAGTGCTGATGTCGTCGCCATTGCACCGGATGTCGCGGGTCTTATCACCAATGTTAACGTCCATGATAACCAACTGGTGAAAAAGGATCAGGTCCTGTTCACTATTGATCAGCCACGTTATAAAAAAGCCCTCGAACAGGCTGAAGCGGACGTCGCTTATTATCAGGTACTGGCACAGGAAAAACGCCAGGAAGCCGGTCGTCGTAACCGACTGGGCGTGCAGGCAATGTCTCGTGAAGAGATTGACCAATCAAACAACGTACTGCAAACCGTATTACACCAGTTGGCGAAAGCTCAGGCGACTCGCGATCTGGCAACACTAGATCTCGAACGAACCGTTATTCGAGCGCCGGCAGATGGCTGGGTGACTAACCTGAACGTCTATATCGGTGAATTTATTACCCGCGGATCGACAGCGGTAGCACTGGTAAAACAGCATTCATTCTATGTACTGGCCTATATGGAAGAGACCAAGCTGGAAGGCGTACGCCCTGGGTATCGCGCTGAGATCACCCCGCTTGGTAGTAATAATGTGTTGAAAGGCACCGTCGATAGCGTGGCGGCAGGCGTGACAAATGCCAGCAGCACACGGGATGCGAAAGGTATGGCAACCATTGATTCCAATCTTGAATGGGTACGTCTGGCGCAGCGTGTGCCGGTGCGTATTCGTCTTGACGATCAACAGGGAATGATGTGGCCGGCCGGTACTACGGCCACCGTCGTTATTACCGGTAAGCAGGATCGCGATGCCAGTCAGGAGTCGTTCTTCCGTAAAATGGCGCACCGTCTGCGCGAGTTTGGTTAATTGTGATGGGCATTTTCTCCATTGCCAATCAGCATATCCGCTTTGCGGTAAAGCTGGCATGTGCCATTGTACTGGCGTTATTTGTTGGCTTTCATTTCCAGCTTGAGACTCCTCGTTGGGCAGTCCTGACCGCTGCGATTGTGGCGGCAGGCCCAGCCTTTGCCGCCGGTGGAGAACCTTATTCTGGCGCTATCCGCTACCGCGGTATGCTGCGTATTGTTGGGACATTTATTGGCTGTATTGCCGCGCTGATCATTATCATCAGTATGATCCGTGCGCCGCTATTGATGATCCTGGTGTGCTGTATCTGGGCCGGTTTTTGTACCTGGATCTCTTCACTGGTAAAGATCGAAAACTCCTATGCCTGGGGGCTTTCGGGTTACACGGCGCTGATTATCGTCATTACCATTCAGGCGGAGCCTCTGCTGACGCCACAATTTGCGCTCGAACGCTGCAGCGAGATTGTGATGGGGATTGTCTGCGCTATCATCGCCGACCTGCTCTTTTCGCCCCGTTCAGTGAAACAGGAGATAGATGTCGAGTTGGACAGCCTTGTGGTGGCGCAATATCAGCTTATGCAACTGTGTATAAAGCATGGTGATAGCGAAGAGGTGGACAAAGCCTGGGGCAATTTAGTTCGTCGTACGGCAGCGCTTGAAGGTATGCGCAGCAACCTGAACATGGAATCCTCACGCTGGGTGCGCGCCAATCGTAGGCTCAAAGCGTTGAACACACTGTCACTGACGCTTATTACTCAGTCCTGTGAAACCTATCTTATCCAGAATACGCGACCAGAACTGATTACAGATACTTTCCGCGAGTTGTTTGATACACCGGTTGAAACGGTGCAGGACGTACATAAACAACTGAAGCGGATGCGCCGTGTGATTGCCTGGACCGGTGAGCGTGATACGCCGGTGACGATTTATAGCTGGGCCGGTGCGGCGACGCGCTACCTGCTGCTGAAACGCGGTGTAGTCAGCAATACCAAAATCAGTGCAATAGAAGAAGAGATCCTGCAGGGCGAGCCGGTGGTGAAAGTGGAATCCGCTGAACGTCACCATGCAATGGTCAACTTCTGGCGTACTACGCTGTCCTGTGTGCTGGGAACCTTATTCTGGTTGTGGACCGGCTGGACATCAGGTAGTGGCGCGATGGTAATGATAGCGGTCGTCACCTCGCTGGCCATGCGTTTGCCTAACCCCCGCATGGTGGCCATCGACTTTATCTATGGCACGCTGGCAGCATTACCGTTGGGGGCGCTCTATTTTTTGGTAATTATCCCCAATACCCAGCAAAGCATGTTATTGCTGTGTCTGAGTCTGGCGGTGCTGGGATTCTTTCTGGGTATCGAGGTGCAAAAGCGGCGTTTGGGCTCAATGGGGGCGCTGGCGAGCACCATTAACATCATCGTGCTTGATAACCCGATGACGTTCCACTTTAGTCAGTTCCTCGACAGTGCACTGGGGCAGATTGTCGGCTGCGTATTGGCGTTTATCGTTATTCTGCTGGTGCGGGATAACTCGCGTGACAGAACAGGTCGTGTGTTGCTTAACCAGTTTGTGTCGGCAGCGGTCTCCGCAATGACCACCAATGTTGTGCGTCGTAAAGAAAATCACCTTCCGGCGTTGTATCAGCAGCTGTTTTTACTGATGAACAAATTCCCCGGCGATCTGGCAAAGTTCCGCCTGGCACTGACGATGATTATTGCTCACCAGCGTTTACGTGATGCGCCTGTACCGGTAAACGACGATTTATCGACGTTTCATCGCCAGCTTCGCCGTACTGCCGATCATGTTATTTCTGCAGTCAATGATGACAAACGCCGACGCTACTTTAGTCAGTTGCTGGAGGAACTTGATATCTACCAGGAAAAATTAACGCTCTGGGAAGCCCCGCCTCAGGTGACGGAACCAGTGAAACGACTCACGGGAATGTTGCACAAATACCAGCATGCACTGACCAGCAATTCATAAATCATCTAACCGGAAGAGGATATTTCTTCCGGTTTCAGTTTTACCGCCCCTGTAATGTCATGATAAACGCGTTCATTAATGTGGAAAGCGGTTCGTCGTACCAGTAGGCATAAAGATCGGCTGGAATAGGGTCATTCAACGGTAAGAAACGAACGCCTGGCCAGTGGATCAATCCGCAGGTTTCTGGCAGCAAAGAGAGGCCCATTCCTGCGCTAACCAGCGCCAGCGCGGTTTGCGGTTCGTTAACCTGGTGGGTAATCAGAGGATAAAATCCTACCTCAACACAGCGGTCATGTACCTGACGGGCGAAATTGCTTTGATTAAATGAAAGCGAAATGATGGGGCGTTCAGCGAGCATCGCCAGTGAGACGCTTTGGTGTTGGCAGAGAGGATCGTGTTCAGGTACGGCGAGAGCAACCGCTTCGCGGGAAATCAATTGGCTACGAATATTCGTCTCGGATTGGGGCAGTACGTTCCGGCTAATCGCGATATCAATCGTCCGGGCATGCAAGGCTTCAATTTGCTGATGTTGGGAAAGCTCCTGCAAGCTCCAGTTTACGTACGGCTGTTGCTTTTTAAAGCCCTTTAGACGCGTAAGCAGCGTCCCCCACAGTGCGCTACCGACTATCCCAATGTTGAAATGTTGATGTTCGCTACGGCCAATCTGTCGCACATAATTGAGGGATTGATCGGTGGTACTCAGGATACGATCGACTTCCGTTTTCAATACCTGCCCGGCTCGCGTGAGAACCACTTTACGGCTGGTACGTTCAAATAGTGTCGTTTCAAGGATCTCTTCCAGTTCTTTAATCTGCATACTCAACGGTGGTTGAGAGATGTTTAACCGGGCCGCGGCCCGGCCAAAGTGCAGCTCGTCAGCGAGAACCTGAAAATAACGCAATGTTCGAAGACGAATTCGGCTATTGGCCTGGAGATCAATCATGCTGGTTACGCGTAAGAGAGGGAGAGAAACGGCATCATGCCGTCCTCCCCAAAGCTTGTCAAACCGCAGCGGATGTCGAGCGGGCGAGACGCTCGGCCTGGCTGCAGGCAACAGCGATAACCAGCGTCAGCAGTAACACACAATAGGCGACAGTTGACGTATTCACCGCCCCCTGCAGACCAAGGTGGCTGTTTACCATGGAGGATACGCTGGCAAACAGTAGCGTGCCCACTGTGCCGCACGTCAACAAGGCGGAGATCAAGGTTGGTGAACTGCGGCTCACCTGCAGTGAGCCATAGCTCATCAGGCCGGAGAATAAACCGGAGTTAAAGAAACCAAACACGCCGCACGCTACCAGAATCAGCGTGGTATTGTTGCTGTTGGCAATCAGCGCAATGGAGACCAGACCAATGCTTGCGCAGATCAGCAGGAAAGTGCGCAGCTTCATCCACTTCACGGTGAACTGATTCAGGAACAGGCCAATGGCTTTCGTCACCCAATACACAGTAGTGAACAGCGCGGCATCCTGCGCCTGAAGTGTAAAACGCGATTGCAGGTAGCCCGGTGTCCACATGGTAAAAATGGGTTCAGCCAGCAGGAAAGCAAAGAGAGTAAAACAGATTAAATAGACGGAGATCCCCCAGGGTTCTGACTCTTCCGTTTTCTCGTGTCGCTGCGGCTGCGCAACCTCTGTCGATGGGAAGCGACAACGCAGGGTAAGTGCCAACATCAGCGCGCCCAGACCGCCCATAATCCCATACATCGCAATCCAACTGGCACCCAGTTTAAACATCCAGGCTAACAGTAAAGAAAGGGTTGCTCCGGCAAAGCTGAAAAAGAAATCGGTAAAAATCAGGCTGGAAGAGCGGCTCTTTTCATCGGGATTAATACGGACCACCAGATAACTGCCGATGGTCATAAACACGCCCCCGCAGGCACCAATGCCGGCCACTGCAACGCTAAACAGTGTTAAGGTTGGTTGGATAAAAAGCACGGCGCTGATAATCACGGTGAGCGTTGCAGCAATAACTAATGGTTTTTTCAGCCCCCATTTTTTCATCAGAATGCCGCCAAGCATAATAGGCACAAACATGCCGATGTTCATCAAGGTAAAGACCTGCCCGATAAAGCTGGGGTCTTTATGAAAAGCGGCACACAGTGGCCCAAGCACAATCCCCAGTGTCGACACCAGTGCGCCAACAAAGTAATAGCTCAGGTACGAAACGGCATTGAGATTTGCGCGAGAAAACTGATTGTCTGGCATAACTTTTCTCCAGACGGAGCAGGGCGACCTGTCCGTCTACGGAACCACGATCAGGCGTACTGTTTGAGGAACTGGCTGATCAAACGAATAAAATCTTCGGTCACCATGGCTGCGCATTTCAGCGTTTGTTCATGGGAAAGCTCAACATCACTGAGGCCTTCAGCCATATTCGTGATGGCTGAAACGGCCAGTACTTTCAGGCCACAATGGCGTGCAGCTATCACTTCCGGTACCACCGACATACCGACCACATCGCCGCCCATACGTTGCATCATGCGAATCTCCGCAGCCGTCTCAAAATTAGGGCCAGGATAAGAGACGAAAACCCCTTCATGAAGCGTGATACCCAACTGCTCTGCGGCACCGTGAAGCTGCTGGCGCAGCTCGCGATCGTATGCGTTAGCGAGGCTAAAGAAGCGAGGACCAAAGCGTTCATCGTTCGGCCCGACAAGTGGGGTAGATGGCATGGTGTTGATGTGATCGTTGAGGGCAACCAGACTACCTGCAGGAATATCTACGTTCAGTGAACCCGCGGCGTTGGTACAGAATAAAAATTCGCAGCCCAACAGTTTAAAGGTACGCACGGCATGGGTCATGATGCCCATTCCCAGCCCTTCATAAAAATGCCCACGTCCCTTCATGCAGATGAGGTCGATGCCATAAAGCGTCCCCATCACCACTTCCCCGGCATGGCCGATTACGGTGCTGACCGGAAACCCAGGTAATTGTTGATATGAAAGCGTGGTTTTATTTTCCATGCGATCGGCAAGCGCCCCCAGACCTGACCCAAGTATCAGAGCGATACGTGGATGAAAATTGGGTTTTGCTGCACGCAGAATTTCAGCCGCTTCATACGGGGTATCGTTGACAACAGACATGGACATATCGACTCCAGAGACTATTCAGTTGCAGGCATTTTGTGGAGGCTTCAATTACAAATCCAATATGATAAGTGCGGTTATTAATATGATTTTCATATTGAAAATATCATATCGATATCGGACCTATTATTTTTCAGAACGTTATGGCCAACGTGTTTCATACTGTTTCTGAAACGCAGTCATAGTCTTGCACAAAAATGTGACGTACCTCTCTTTATCTAAACAGTGAACAATTCATTCCTGGCGTATTGCGCACACTGAGGCAGCGCTATACTTAAGACGAGCATTTAGCTGGGGTGATAAACGATGCCTGGACCGCAGGAACATAAAATTTTGCTGGCGGGATACACGGGAAACAGGTTGAGGAAGACCCTGCATATCGGTGGTCTGTAGAGTAACTGGCGTCGGGATGGTGGCTATAGATGAATATCTATACGTTTGATTTTGACGAAATTGAAAATCAGAGTGATTTCTACCGTGAGTTTGCACGTACATTTGGCCTGGCCCGGGAAAAGGTGGTTGATTTAGATTCTTTGTGGGAGGTTGTGGTTGGGGAAGTCTTGCCGTTACCTCTGGAAATCGAATTTGTCCATTTACCGGATAAGTTACGCAGACGATATGGCGCGCTGATTTTACTGTTCGATGAAGCAGAAGAAGAGCTCGAAGGGCAGTTACGCTTTAACGTTCGCCACTCAAAACAGGCATAAAAAAGCCCCCGGCAGGCGGGGGCAAGTCGTCGGACTAGACGACGAGGGTTTATTTGTACAATTCTGCGGTTGCATGCCAGTGAGCACCTTCACGGAGTTCAGTGACACGATAGCTGCTGGCGCCCGCTTTTTCTGCTTTAGCGGCGATTGCCTGACGCATATCCATTGGTGAGCTACCGATCTGAGACACAGAGATAGTACCCATGGATTGCAGATTCTGTGCTTCTTGCGAGTTCACCTGATTAACAGCGGCGCTTGCACCGAAAGAGAGAACTGAGAGAAGACTTAAAGTTGCAACAGTGGTTTTGATTTTCATGATATTTACCTCGTCGAATTCTTTTATTAGGGGTCTTTGTTTCGTGACCCTCATCACAAAATCAAGTATACACTAATCACGCGATAAATTAATACCACGCTAATTGTTTCCATGGTAATTGGATGTTAAGAAAAGTATTTTTTATAACTATATGGAATTAAAAATACAGATTAGAGCTTCTTCTTGAAAATAAAATTAATAAATTCATACTGATACAATATTTTGCAAATTGTGCGTTTTTGATGAGTATCATTCATCGCGTGAATGTGTTTTGGCGGTGAAACGCACTATTTGTTAAATGTTCGGTAGTGGAAAACTGAGGAGGGGAACAGAAAAGAGAGATTTTTCCCCCGCCACAGGGCGTGACGGGGAAGGGAATTACAGTTCTTGTTCAAACAGTTCCAGAATGGCTTCGTACAGGTCTTTTACCGTAAAACCTTTGGCCGGTGTGGTGAAGATGGTATCGTCACCCGCAATCGTGCCAAGAATACCTTCTGCTTTACCCAGTGAATCCAGCAGGCGAGCAATCAGCTGTGCAGCCCCTGGGCTGGTATGAATAACGACAACGGCATCGTTGTAGTCGATATCCAGCACCAGATTTTTCAACGGGCTTGATGTTGTCGGGACGCCCAGCTCTGCAGGCAGGCAGTACACCATTTCCATTTTCGCATTGCGGGTACGCACGGCACCAAACTTGGTCAGCATGCGTGAAACCTTGGACTGGTTGATATTATCAAAGCCCTGATCCTGCAACGCGAGGACGATTTCGCCCTGAGAGCTGAATTTTTCTTCTTTAAGTAGCGCTTTAAACGCCTTAACTAATTCTTCTTGTTTAGCCGAGCTTCGCATAAGTCACCCGTAATATGGCGGTAGAAACAACATTATTGTGCATACAGATGAATTTTTATGCAAACGGTCTGCCTCGTTCAAGGCTGAAATAATGTTATGAAAGAGCGGGATTTTATCAAATTTCGTTATCAAGAAACATGCCTGTGTCACGGCTCGCAAATAAGATTAAAAGTAAATTAAATGTTATCAAATTGATGTTGTTTTGAGAGGGCTGTAGGGTATATTGTCAGCACCTGTTGGAAAGTTGCTCTACTGTGCGAGTGGTTTTGAATTACGTAACTTAGGTTTTATTTTACGTAAGTTAAATGCATAAAAGCCAAATTTGCGTGACTACGCATTCTTGAAGCGTGGTTATTGAATTCATTGGATTTGTGAATTAAGGTCGCCGCCGCGGAGCAATAGACATTTTGCTTATCAATATAATAAGGAGTTTAGGATGAAAGTTGCAGTCCTCGGCGCTGCTGGTGGTATCGGTCAGGCGCTAGCATTACTGTTAAAAACCCAACTGCCTTCAGGTTCAGAACTCTCCCTGTACGACATCGCTCCAGTAACTCCTGGTGTGGCCGTTGATTTGAGCCATATCCCTACTGCTGTGAAAATCAAAGGCTTCAGCGGTGAAGATGCGACCCCTGCACTGGAAGGTGCTGACGTGGTGCTGATTTCTGCGGGTGTTGCGCGTAAACCAGGTATGGACCGTTCTGACCTGTTTAACGTGAATGCTGGCATCGTGAAGAATCTGGTGCAGCAGGTTGCTACAACCTGTCCGAAAGCGTGTATCGGTATCATCACTAACCCAGTGAACACGACCGTTGCTATTGCTGCTGAAGTGCTGAAAAAAGCAGGCGTATACGATAAGAACAAACTGTTTGGCGTAACGACGCTGGACATCATCCGCTCCAACACCTTTGTGGCGGAACTGAAAGGCAAGCAGCCTGGCGATGTTGAAGTCCCGGTTATCGGTGGACACTCAGGTGTGACCATTCTGCCGCTGCTGTCACAAATTCCTGGCGTAAGCTTCACAGAACAAGAAGCGGCTGACCTGACTAAACGTATCCAGAACGCGGGTACTGAAGTTGTGGAAGCAAAAGCCGGTGGCGGGTCTGCAACCCTGTCCATGGGTCAGGCTGCAGCACGTTTCGGTCTGTCACTGGTTCGTGCGCTGAGCGGCGAAAAGGGTGTCGTGGAATGCGCTTACGTTGAAGGCGATGGTCAGTACGCTCGCTTCTTCTCTCAGCCGCTGCTGCTGGGCAAAAATGGCGTAGAAGAACGTCAGTCCATCGGGAAACTGAGCGCGTTCGAACAAAGCTCGCTGGAAGGCATGCTGGACACGCTGAAGAAAGATATCACCCTGGGCGAAGAGTTCGTTAAGTAACGCCAGGAGAGGCCAGCGTGTATTTGTAGGCCTGATAAGCGTAGCGCCATCAGGCATTACATGCTAACTCCCTATGATATCGCCTAATAGAAACCGGAGCATATATTGTGCTCCGGTTTTTTTATGGTGTGTGGGCGGTAGAGATGACGTTAATTGGTTGCAGGGTATTCCTGAATCGTTACCTGCAGCGTCAATTGCTTATCATCACGCATCACAACCACTGAGATAACCGAACCGGGGCGAATCTCTGCGACCTGATCCATGGTCTCCAGTGCTGATACTGCCGGTTTATTATTTACCGAAATGATGAGGTCGTTGACCTGAATTCCGGCCTGGGCCGCCGGACCATCCGGGGCCACTTCGTTCACGACAATCCCCTGAATTTGATCCATGCCGCTACCTTGTGCGTGCAGCGGTGCAATTTCACGCCCGCTGATGCCGATGTAGCCACGAATAACGCGCCCGTCGCGAATCAGCTTATCCATGATTTTCGTCGCCAGTTGAAACGGAATGGCAAAGCCAATCCCTTCCGGCGTTTCGCCATCATTGCTCTTATCAAACGACAGTGTGTTAATCCCCATTAACTCGCCCAGCGAGTTAACCAGCGCACCGCCGGAGTTACCGTGGTTAATGGAGGCATCTGTTTGCAGGAAGTTTTGCCGGCCCGTTGGGTTCAGGCCAATACGCCCCGTGGCGCTGATGATCCCCTGAGTGATTGTTTGCCCAAGGTTGTACGGGTTACCGATGGCAAGCACGACATCACCAATATGCGGTACACGTTTGTTATTAATCGGGATCGTTGGTAGTCCGCCCGCTGCGTTGATTTTCAACACTGCAAGGTCGGTTAAAGTATCAGAGCCAACAAGCAGCGCTTCAAAGACACGTCCATCCTGCAACGCGACGATGATTTGGTCGGCGTCATTAATGACATGCTTGTTGGTGATGATATAGCCGCGCTGATCCATGATAACGCCTGAACCGAGCGTGCGGATCTCAAGCTGGTTATGCGTCGTGCTGTTCATACTGCGGTTGTACACGTTGACCACGGCAGGCGCAGCACGGCGAACTGCCGGGTTATAACTGGCAGGAGTTTCATCTGTGCTGTCGAACTGTGGTGCGGTAAGCGTATTAATTTTTCGCAGAGAGGGCATCGCGGCCAGCAGAATGGCGCCGACGATTAAACCAATCGCGACCGAACGTAAAAGCTTCACAAACATGATGGCGGCGTCATTAAAAAAGGGAACGGCAGCAGCATATCACGAGTTTACCGGACATCACACGGGGGGCTGATGTCCGGTTGTCCTGGTTAACGCAAAAGCAGGTAAATACTCTCGTTGCCACGAACGACCTGCAGAGCAATGATTGACGGTTTCGTTTCCAGCACTTTGCGCATTTCGGCAATCGAGTTCACCCGATCGCGGTTAACGGCGATGATGACGTCATCTTTATGCAGGCCGGCCTGTGCGGCTGGGCTACTTTTCTCAACGTTATCAATTCTAATGCCTTTGGTTCCGTCTTTTAGCTGCCCGTCGCTGAGCGTGGCCCCTTGTAATGCCGGTGCAATCATTTCCGCACTGGCGGAAGATGATGTACTGGTATCCAGCGTCACTTCAACTTCCAGTGGTTTACCGTTACGCAGCAGGCCCAGTTTGACTTTGGTCCCCGGTTCGGTTGTCGCAATACGCGAACGCAGTTCGGCGAAACTACTGAGCGGTTTGCCATTTAGACTGGTAATCACGTCACCGGATTTTACGCCCGCTTTAGCGGAACCAGAGTTAGGCAGAACTTCGCTGACAAACGCGCCACGTTGTACATCCAGTTTGAATGCTTTAGCGATATCAGCGGTCATTTCAGTACCTTTAATACCTAACAGACCCCGTTTGATTTCGCCAAACTGCATTAATTGCTGCGCCAGCGTACGCGCCATGTTACTGGGGATAGCAAAACCTATCCCAATGCTGCCGCCGCCAGGCGCGAGAATGGCGGTATTTATACCAATCAGCTCACCATTCAGGTTGAGCAACGCACCGCCGGAGTTGCCGCGGTTAATTGACGCATCGGTCTGAATAAAGTTTTCCAGACCTTCCAGGTTCAGACCACTGCGACCCAATGCGGAGACGATCCCTGAGGTTGCCGTTTGTCCCAACCCAAACGGGTTGCCGACGGCGACAGCAAAGTCACCCACGCGCAGTTTGTCGGAGTCGGCGATAGCGATTTGTGTCAGGTTGCTGGGATGCTGTATTTGCAGCAGGGCGATATCGCTCTGATCGTCGCTACCGATGAGTTTGGCATCGAACTCGCGCCCATCGTTCAGCTGAACGCTAATTTTTTGCGCCTGATTAATAACGTGGTTGTTGGTCAGAACATAGCCCTTGGCAGCGTCAATGATGACGCCTGAACCCAGTCCTTCGAATGGCTGCGAGGGCTGATCGGGCAGCTCATCGCCAAAAAACTTTTTGAATTCTTCCGGGACTTTTTGCCCTTGAACGGCGGTGCCCTCGACTCTCACGCTAACCACGGCAGGTAACACTTTTTCCAGCATGGGGGCGAGGCTGGGGAGCGCTGCCTGACCGGGTACCTGGCCGGGAATCGACGCAATGGCCTGGAATGGCGCCGAGAGAGTTAACCCGACACTTAACGCTAATGCACTCAACAGCTGGGTTTGTTTTTTCATGGATCCTGCTCTCGTACCTTGAGTAAACGGAAGATGATTCAAAACAGTTTGATGTTATTGAATTTTCGGTTTGGTCACAATGAGGCTAACGACTAAATAATAGCTGGGACGGGAAGAGAAGCGGAGGGCGCAATTGCTGCGCCCCATAAATTTCTTAACGATGTGCAGTTAGTCGCGCTTTGCGCCACTACGCAGCAGGCCGGAAGCCCCTTCGGAATAGTCACGCGGCATCTGAACCGGTGCCTGATCGTTACCCGCTTCAGACTCAGCCAGACGATTGCGGAATGGGTTGTTTTCCGCTGACATGCCCGGCAGCAGGCTGCTGGAGCTTTTCGCCATATGCTGATAGATCTGACGATAATCGTCAGCCATGTTATCCAGTAGCTCAGCGCTGCGGGCAAAATGACTCACCAGCTCTTCGCGGTACTCTTCCAGTTCAGCTTTGTTCTTTTCCAGTTCGTACTGTAATGCCTGCTGTTGGCGTAATTTACGATTACCAAAACGCATGGCTACAGCACCAATAATGATACCGACGACTAACCCAATTAGCGCATATTCCCAGGTCATGAACATCTCCCGTTGTCTTTTGTTTCCGTAGGGTGTTGGCTTTAGGCTCCATGCCTGCGCCTGATTATGCCACTATAACCGCTAATCCCGTAGAAGTGGAATCCCGTGTTTATATCACGTAATGTAGAACGGCCTTTTTTTCGTCAACCGTGAGCGACGGCACATCGATTCTCAAGGAATAACAATAACATCATGCAAAGCCTTTCCCCGACATCGCGATACCTGCAGGCCCTTAACGACGGCAGTCATCAACCCGACAATGTACAAAAAGAAGCGGTGAATCGACTGGAAACGATTTACCAGGAGCTCACGACGATTGCACCTCCAGCGGCGCAGGAGAGTGGACTGATGGCCCGCTTTGGTAAATTGCTGGGTAAACGTGAGCCGAAGGAAAACACGCCGGTGCGTGGTCTGTATATGTGGGGGGGCGTAGGGCGCGGAAAAACCTGGCTGATGGATTTGTTCTACCATAGCCTGCCTGGCGCACGTAAACAGCGTTTGCACTTTCACCGCTTCATGCTGCGCGTGCATGAAGAACTGACGGCTCTGCAAGGCCAGAGCGACCCGTTGGAAGTGATTGCTGACCGCTTCAAAGCCGAAACCGATGTGCTGTGCTTTGATGAATTTTTTGTTTCGGATATTACTGACGCCATGCTGCTCGGTGGCTTAATGAAGGCGCTATTTGCTCGCGGCATTACGCTGGTGGCAACGTCCAATATTCCGCCTGATGAACTGTATCGTAACGGTTTGCAACGTGCGCGCTTCCTTCCCGCGATCGACGCCATTAAACAGTATTGCGATATCATGAACGTGGATGCCGGCGTTGACTACCGGTTGCGTACGTTAACCCAGGCACACTTATGGCTGTCCCCGCTTAATGATGAAACGCAGCAGCAGATGGATAAGCTCTGGCTGGCCTTAGCGGGAACGAAAGGCGATCATGCGCCGACGCTGGAGATTAACCATCGCCCGATGCAGACGCTGGCCGTTGAGAACCAAACGCTGGCGGTATCATTTACTACGTTGTGCGTCGATGCCCGCAGCCAGCACGATTACATCGCATTATCGCGCCTGTTTCACACGGTGCTGCTGTCTGATGTACCGGTAATGACGACGCTGATGGAAAGTGAAGCACGGCGCTTTATCGCGCTGGTTGATGAGTTCTACGAACGCCACGTTAAGCTGGTGGTCAGCGCCGCAGCGCCTTTATATGAAATCTACCAGGGCGAGCGCCTGAAGTTTGAATTCCAGCGTTGTTTATCGCGTTTGCAGGAGATGCAAAGCGAGGAGTATCTGAAGCGGGAACATTTAGCCGGTTAAACCTGCCGCAAATCACATAAAGGGGTCGATCTTTGACCCTGACTTCTCTATAATCTTGCGACCCCACGTTACGAGAGAGTTTTTTTCCCAAAACTTTCTATGCGCCGGCATAGGCTATTCGAAGGGGTAGGTTTGCTGGACAATGTCGTGTGAACCTCAACTGACAAAACGTTTGGGTGTTCACCAACGTGTAACTTATTTATTTGGGTAAGCTTTTAATGAAAACTTTTACAGCTAAACCAGAAACCGTAAAACGCGACTGGTATGTTGT
Organism: Citrobacter sp. Awk 2; assembly: GCF_028069815.1. NCBI lineage: Bacteria > Pseudomonadati > Pseudomonadota > Gammaproteobacteria > Enterobacterales > Enterobacteriaceae > Citrobacter > Citrobacter sp. Awk 2. Next base: position 3,917 of record NZ_JANEWL010000096.1, on the reverse strand, counting down.
TGACGCGACCGGTAAAACTCTGGGCCGTCTGGCTTCCGAACTGGCTCTGCGCCTGCGCGGTAAGCACAAAGCGGAATACACTCCGCACGTAGATACTGGTGATTACATCATCGTTCTGAACGCTGACAAAGTTGCTGTAACCGGCAACAAGCGTACTGACAAAGTGTACTATCACCACACCGGCCACATCGGTGGTATCAAACAAGCGACCTTTGAAGAGATGATTGCTCGCCGTCCTGAGCGTGTGCTTGAAATCGCGGTTAAAGGCATGCTGCCAAAAGGCCCGCTGGGTCGTGCTATGTTCCGTAAACTGAAAGTTTACGCTGGCAACGAGCACAACCACGCGGCACAGCAACCGCAAGTTCTTGACATCTAATCGGGATTATAGGCAATGGCTGAAAATCAATACTACGGCACTGGTCGCCGCAAAAGTTCCGCAGCTCGCGTTTTCATCAAACCGGGTAGTGGTAAAATCGTAATCAACCAACGTTCTCTGGAACAGTACTTCGGTCGTGAAACTGCCCGCATGGTAGTTCGTCAGCCGCTGGAACTGGTCGACATGGTTGAGAAACTGGATCTGTACATCACTGTTAAAGGTGGTGGTATCTCTGGTCAGGCTGGTGCGATCCGTCACGGTATCACCCGCGCTCTGATGGAGTACGACGAATCCCTGCGTGGCGAACTGCGTAAAGCTGGCTTCGTTACCCGTGATGCTCGTCAGGTTGAACGTAAGAAAGTCGGTCTGCGTAAAGCACGTCGTCGTCCGCAGTTCTCCAAACGTTAATTGCTTTCTGCTTCGGCAGATTACAATTTGCGAAAAAACCCGCCTCGGCGGGTTTTTTTATGATTTTCATCCGCCCAAAATCACGGTAATACGCTGATTGCCACCTCTTTTTCCCCATTTCCAGAATCGACTCACCACAAAGGTCACAAAATCTGGTAAACTATCATCCAATTTTCTGCCCAAATATCCGGTATTGTTCATTTTTTGTTTGTATTTTGAACAGTAATGACTTTCCCGAATCTGGGTGACATCACTTCTGGCTGGCCACAAAGTGGCTGGTAGCAGTAAAAATTCTGAATATACCTGGAGGTTTTCATGGCTGTCGCTGCCAACAAACGTTCGGTAATGACGCTGTTTTCTGGTCCTACTGACATCTATAGCCATCAGGTCCGCATCGTGCTGGCTGAAAAAGGTGTTAGTTTCGAGATTGAGCACGTGGAAAAGGACAATCCACCGCAGGATCTGATCGACCTCAACCCGAATCAGAGCGTCCCGACACTGGTGGATCGTGAGCTGACCCTGTGGGAATCTCGCATCATTATGGAATACCTGGATGAGCGTTTCCCGCATCCGCCGCTGATGCCGGTTTACCCGGTTGCGCGTGGTGAGAGCCGCCTGTACATGCAGCGTATTGAAAAAGACTGGTACACGCTGATGAATGTCATCGTGAATGGTTCCGCATCTGAAGCCGATGTTGCACGTAAGCGTCTGCGTGAAGAGCTGCTGGCAATTGCCCCTGTCTTTGGTCAAAAACCCTATTTCCTGAGCGATGAGTTCAGCCTGGTAGATTGCTACCTGGCACCGCTGCTGTGGCGTTTACCGCAGTTGGGTATTGAATTCAACGGCGCAGGTTCGAAAGAACTTAAAGGGTATATGACTCGCGTCTTTGAACGTGACTCTTTCCTGGCTTCTCTGACTGAGCCTGAACGTGAAATGCGTCTGGGCCGGGGTTAACCTGTATGGATTTGCCACAGCTAACGCCACGCCGTCCGTATCTGCTGCGCGCGTTCTATGAGTGGTTGCTAGACAACCAGCTCACGCCGCACCTGGTGGTGGATGTGACGCTCCAGGACGTGCAGGTTCCGATGGAATATGCACGTGATGGGCAAATTGTTTTGAATATTGCACCGCGTGCAGTTGGGAACCTGGAACTGGCTAACGATGAAGTGCGTTTCAACGCGCGCTTTGGTGGTGTGCCGCGTCAGGTTTCTGTGCCGCTGGCTGCGGTTCTGGCTATTTATGCGCGCGAAAATGGCGCGGGTACGATGTTCGAACCGGAAGCCGCTTACGACGAAGATGTCGCCAGCTTGAACGATGACGATAACGACGCGTCGGGTTTTGAGAATGAAACGGTCATGTCCGTTATTGATGGCGATAAGCCAGACAATGCCGACGACAACGACCCGGATGACACTCCACCGCCTCCTCGCGGTGGGCGTCCGGCGCTACGCGTAGTGAAATAATCAAACAGGCCCTTGCGGGCCTGTTTTGCATTCTGCGTCTGATATCAATAAAACAGCGCGATAGTGGCAATCATATTGACCACAAATCCTATCGCCATTGGGATGGCTGTCCGTTTTACGACCTCAAAAGGCGACACGCCAGCAATACCGGATGTCACGACAATCACTGCAGTAATCGGTGAAACCGCACGAGCCAGCGTGGTGGCGAAGTGCATCGGCATGATCATCACGACCGCAGGAATATGCAGCCCCGCAGCAATGTCCGGGATCAGACTGGCGAATGACATAAACGGTGCATTCCCGGATCCCATTACAATTGCGCAGGCGGCGATGACCACGGCCATAATGATCATCACACCGATACCGCCAAGCCCGGAGTGTTCCGCACCTTTAATCACCGCATCGACGGTGCCAATAGTGGTTAAGCCCTTGGCAAAAATCTCACCGGCCACCACCAGTGTGACGACGTTGGCAAACTGCGTTCCCATGCCGTCAAAAAACGCCTGCACATCATCCATAGTCTCACGCAGATTGTGTTTATGAAGAAACTCCACAAACATGGTCAGCGTCAAGCTCATTAGCATCACCACAACCAGATTCAATTCTGTCTGCATTAACCCCATATGCGCCAGCAACAGCGAGCCCAACATCAGGAGCAGCGGCATCACCGGTAAAATGGCGTAATAGAGCGGCGGCACATCTTCCAGCGCTTTTTGTTCATTGAAGCCTGTGCTGTCTGGTTGTGTTTTTTGATCAAACCGGCGTTGAACGAAAAAGTGTGCGATGGCGACGGCGATGATGACGCAGGACGCGACAGGAAGTTGGTAGTGGAAGAAATAAGTGGCTATTTTCATCCCCGCAACCTGTGCGGCAAAAATTGAATTGGTTTCCAGAATGCCCCATTCAATCGACATCGAGGTGGCAATGACCGCAACCGCGGATAAACGGCTCACGCCCAGGCTGACCAGCGTTGGGAAGAGTGTAACCATCAGCAGCATGCCCAATCCGGAAGCACTGGTGATGAATTGTGCCATGATTTGACCAATGACATACGTCGCGGCAAGCACAATATAGGGTGAACGGATGTGCTTGAGTGGGCGGCTCAACAGGCTGACCATTGCCCGGCTGGCACCCATCCTATCCATATAGCGGGCATAACCGCCTACTGCCATGATGGACAGCCCAAGACCTGCCGCCCGGTTGGAAAGCATGCGCAGAATTTCATTATAAATATCGACCAGCAGATAACCGCTGCTTTTGTCGCTGGCGACCAGTGCGCCGTACCCCAACCAGACGCCGCAGATCATCAGGAAGATCCCGGCTGCAGCCAGTACTACCTGTGGTTTGTAGTTTTTGAGGATCAGGTAACCCATCGTTAATAAAACGATGACAGAGATAATAATGCCGAACATTTTTTCACTCCATGCCAGAGAAGAAGATAAATCCGGTAATAACGCTGTTTTAAATGCGGATGTTATATTTTTTCTGGCATGTGTTTTGGAGTGGATATCGTGTTTTTATAATCGAAGGTTGGTTATTTTTCGTTTTAAAATAGTAGGTTATGATTAATTTTAAAGATCATGTTCGCAGATTTCATAAAGTTAGTTTTATCCCTTGTTAATAAAAAATATCTGCTCAATCATTCATGTTGAAATATATGTATTTTATAT
>NZ_JANEWL010000095.1:0-18604 GCF_028069815.1 Citrobacter sp. Awk 2 | reverse complement strand
GTATTGACACTGTTTTTTAAACCCGTATGTTAATACTTAACAGCGGAGAAATAGTCATTTGCTGTTAAATTAGTAAGTGTTAGTAGCGTTTGATAGGGGGTTGCGATAAGGGCCACGAAATATTCTGTTGTATGGGGTAGTCGATGCTGAAGTTATTATCTTTGCACATCGACAATGTTTTCAGGCTCTGTAGTTGATTTATCTAATCGCAAAGTAGTAAAGAAAGTGCGACGATGTAAGGCCATGATTTAATAGTTAATGTTGGCAGGTTTCTTTTATAAGAGCTTGCAAGGGAAGTAAGGCCACGCATCAAAGAGTATATGTCGCAAGGGGAAGTGTACTTGTTTAGGTCGCCATTCTTGAGTTTTATTATCAAGTTGGCTGGGTTTATTTAACGATAAATAGAGGAAAGTGTTAGTTAGTATCAGCATCCAATATTATCTGTGATAAACGTGTACATTTAAAATGTAGTATCAACAGCAGTACAAAATTGTTAAGTCTATTAATGTTAAATCTGAAGTTTGTAGTAACTTAAAGCCCTGGCTGCAACGGTCAGGGCTTTTATTATTTATACATCAATACGTTACCTTTCCGCACAGACGCACTGGCTCAACATTTCATCTGTTGATGGATATTAAATAAATTAATGCTTGCATAATGATTAGAAGCAAGTCTACTATAATGGCATCGGTTTGGAACACAGACCTTATGTAAGCAGTTTTAGTAAAGCAGTTCTCAGTTCAAGCGTTATCCTCAGATACTCTTCATCGTGAGCCTCCTCCTAAGTGCCCCATAAGTTAATTTCTGCAAAACAGGCCATCTTCGCTGCATAAGCGGCTCAAAACATGAAAGGAAGTATCTATGTCTAACAAAATGACTGGTTTAGTAAAATGGTTTAACCCTGAGAAAGGCTTTGGCTTTATCACTCCTCAGGACGGTGGCAAAGATGTATTTGTGCATTTTTCAGCCATCCAGAGCAACGATTTTAAAACCTTAGACGAAGGTCAAAAAGTGGAATTCTCTGTTGAGAACGGCGCTAAAGGTCCGTCTGCTGTTAACGTTATCGCGCTGTAATTGCCGATAATCCCACGAGCACTTGCGATAGCGATGAAGGCCAGAGCCTGAGCAGATAAGTGTCAGTGAATAAAAAACCCGCGTAAGCGGGTTTTTTCGTTTATGCGGTCTCCTCAGATTTACGACACCTGAGACGTCCTTCCCAGATAGCTGTCCCAGTCTTTCCACACGGGTTGTAATCCCTGTGCAATCAATGCATCAGCGACAGTTTCCGGGCGACGATCGTCGTGCGGAGAGAACTGTTCCAGTTCAGGATGGTTATCAGCATACCCACCGGGTTGCGTTTTCGAGAAAGCACTGACGTTGTTGATCGCCAGTGGGATCACATGGTCACGGAACCACGGAGACTCACGGGTGGAAAGCGACAGTTCAATTTCCGGCGACAGCAAGCGAAATGCACAAATGGTTTGCACCAACTGGCGTTCATCCATAATTGACGCTGGCTCTACACCTCCGGTACACGGACGTAGTCTCGGGAAGGAGATGGAGTAACGACTCTGCCAGTAATGTTGCTGCATCCACAGCAAATGCTCGGCGACCATATAACAATCAACCCGCCAGCTATCGGACAAACCAATCAACGCTCCCAGGCCGATTTTATCGATGCCAGCGCGCCCTAGTCTGTCTGGCGTGTCCAGCCTCCAGAAGAAATCCTGTTTTTTCCCTTTCAGATGGTGCCGGGCATAAACCGCTTCATGGTAGCTCTCCTGATACACCATTACTCCATCCAGTCCCAGCGCCTTCAGTTCCGCATATTCAGCCTCTGACAGCGGCTGTACTTCCATCTGTAATGAGGCGAACTGGCGGCGAATAGCGGGTAAATGGCGACGAAAGTAATCCATACCGACTTTGGCCTGATGTTCGCCAGTGACCAACAGGAGGTGCTCGAAACCCAGCTCGCGGATGGCCGCGCACTCCCGGCTAATCTCATCTTCGTCCAGTGTTTTGCGCTTAATACGGTTACTCATAGAGAAGCCGCAGTAGGTACAGTCATTGGCACACAGATTAGAGAGATACAGCGGGACGTAAAAACTGACGGTGTTGCCAAAGCGCTGGCGAGTAAGTTTCTGCGCCCGCTGCGCCAGCGGCTCCAGATAGGCGGCGGCGGCAGGGGAGAGCAAGGCCATCAAGTCATCGCGTGTGAGTTGCGAGGCATTGATAGCCCGTTCCACATCTGCAGCGGTTTTACTGTGGATGCGCAGGCGGATGTCGTCCCAGTCCAGTTGTCGCCAGCGATCGGCGAAAGTTTTCATGAGAAGGCCTCCAGAAATCCGGTTAACGGGCTGGTGGGACTTGCCTGCGAACTTTTGCTTCCTGGTACCGCCTGGCGTGCCAGCAAGCCAGCTTCAACGGCCAGACGGAAGGCGGTTGCCATCATCACCGGATCGTCAGCCACGGCAATGGCTGTGTTGACCAGCACCGCATCGGCCCCCATCTCCAGCGCCTGCGTAGCGTGGCTCGGAACACCGATGCCTGCATCAACCACTACCGGAACGGTCGCCTGCTGGATAATAATCTCCAGCATCGCGCGGGTTTCCAGCCCCTGATTAGAACCGATGGGCGCGCCGAGCGGCATCACCGCAGCACAACCAACCTCCTCCAGCCGTTTACACAGTACCGGGTCCGCGCTGCAGTAGGGCAGTACCACAAAGCCCTGCTTTACCAGTGCTTCGGCGGCTTTCAGGGTTTCGATAGGGTCCGGCAGTAGCCAGCGTGCGTCAGGGTGGATTTCCAGCTTCAGCCAGCGTGTCCCTAGCGCTTCACGTGCCAGTTGGGCGGCAAAGATAGCTTCTTCTGCCGTTTTGGCCCCTGAAGTGTTAGGCAGAAGTGTGACGCCGGCTTCGATAAGCGGTGTCAGAATCGCGTCGTTGTGCTGGCGTAAATCGACCCGCTTCATTGCCAGCGTCACCAACTGGCTACCGGAGGCGCGAATGGCATCGACCATCAGCTGTGATGAGGCGAATTTCCCGGTGCCAGTAAACAGATGTGAATCAAACGTTTTGTCGGCAATACGTAACATATCAACCCCCTGCAATGACCTGAAAAAGCAGGATCTGGTCGCCTTCCTGCACGATTTGCTGTTGCCACTGCTCACGTGGCAGGATCTGCTGGTTTAGTGCCAGCGCCATTCCCGGTTTATGCTGATTAAGCTGTGTCAGCAGTTCGCTGATGGTTTGCCCCTCGGCGCACTGCATTGGCTCATCATTGAACTGAATCTGCATGTTGCCCTCCACAGACCGGGCAACCGCTGGCACGGCGCAGCGCCAGGCTACGCCACTGGCTGGTTTTGCCATCAAACAGACGCAACTCTCCGGCTGGGGTTTCAATTCCGCTGAGTAATTTGATTGCTTCCAGAGCCTGCAAGGTTCCCATTACCCCGACGACCGGGCCCACAATGCCTGCAGTGCGGCAGTTGCGCTCTGGCTCCGCATCATCCGGCCACAGGCAGCGGTAACACCCCTGTTCCCAGGGCGGAGTCAGCACCATTAATTGGCCGCCGAAACCGACGGCACTGGCGGTAATGAGTGGTGTATTGAGCGCCACGCAGGCGGCGTTAATCTGCTGGCGGGTTGCCATGTTGTCAGTACAGTCGAGCACCACGTCGGCACGTGCTACAGCATGTCTGAGCGCATCACCTTGCAGGCGTTGCTGGAGCGCTACCACGTCGATATCCGGGTTGAGGCGGGTAAGCCGCTGCTGTGCGACTTGTGATTTGGCGCGGGCGATATCATCCGTGGTAAACAGGATCTGGCGCTGCAGATTACTCAGATGAATATCGTCATCGTCGACCAGCGTCAGCTTGCCGACGCCCGCACCTGCCAGATACAGTGCGGCAGGCGAACCTAGCCCACCTAACCCCACAATCAGCACATGGCTGTCGATCAGCTTTTGCTGGCCTTCAATCGCGATATCGCCAAGCAGGATCTGCCGGCTATAGCGCATAAAGTCGCGGTCATTCATCGCCCGCTCCTGCAATCGCCAACAACTGTGTCGTGGCATCGTGCCAGTCCGTTGCCTGGGTGATGGCGCTGACGACAGCAATGCTGCCGACGCCGGTACCCAGTACCGCAGGCGCGCGCTCAAGGCTGATGCCACCAATCGCGACGGTAGGGTAATCAGCCAGCCGCTCAATATGATGTGCCAGTTGTGCCAGACCCTGTGGGGCTGAAGGCATCTGCTTGGTTTGCGTGGGGAAGACATGACCCAGCGCGATATAAGAAGGGTGAGCCGCCAGCGCCACATCAATCTCCATATCATCGTGAGTCGAAACACCAAGGCGCAATCCCGCCGCCTGAATCGCTTTCAGGTCGGTGGTTTCGAGGTCTTCCTGCCCCAGATGTACCCCATACGCGTTGTGTTTAACAGCCAGTCGCCAGTAATCGTTGATAAACAGGCGAGCATCATAACGACGCCCCAGCGCGATAGCGGCAACAACGTCTTCTTCGACCTCTTCATCATGTTTGTCTTTGATACGCAACTGGATAGTACGCACGCCTGCCCCCAGCAGACGCTCAATCCACTCGACGCTATCTACGACCGGGTAAAGCCCGAGGCGGAATGGCACGGAGGGAAAATCAGGCTGGTACATTACGCCTCCTCTTTTTTGAGATAGATTTCACCGCCTTTGGCGCGGAAGTTCTCCGACATATCCGCCATCCCGACTTCAATCGTCTGTGCAGCGGCGTAGTCGCGCACTTCCTGGCTGATTTTCATCGAACAGAACTTCGGCCCGCACATGGAGCAGAAGTGAGCTACTTTCCCGGACTCCTGCGGCAGGGTTTCGTCGTGGTAAGCGCGAGCAGTGAACGGGTCGAGCGCCAGATTAAACTGGTCTTCCCAACGGAATTCGAAACGTGCTTTTGACATAGCGTTATCACGGATCTGCGCACCCGGATGCCCTTTGGCCAAATCAGCAGCATGCGCGGCAATCTTATAGGTGATAAGACCCTGTTTCACATCTTCTTTATTGGGCAGACCAAGGTGTTCTTTTGGCGTTACGTAGCAGAGCATGGCACAGCCAAACCAGCCAATCATCGCCGCACCAATGCCTGACGTGAAGTGGTCATAGCCTGGCGCAATATCGGTGGTTAGCGGCCCTAAGGTATAGAACGGTGCTTCGTGGCAGTGTTCCAGCTCTTCGGTCATGTTGCGCTGGATCATATGCATTGGCACATGACCTGGGCCTTCAATCATCACCTGCACGTCATATTCCCAGGCTATTTTGGTCAGTTCACCCAGCGTATGTAGCTCAGAGAACTGTGCTTCGTCGTTGGCATCCTGAATCGAGCCTGGACGCAGGCCGTCGCCCAGCGACAGAGAAACGTCATAGGCGGCGCAGATTTCACAGATCTCGCGGAAGTGCTCAAACAGAAAGTTCTCTTTGTGATGGGAGAGGCACCACTTCGCCATAATAGAACCACCGCGCGAGACAATACCGGTCAAACGCTTGGCGGTCATCGGCACATAGCGCAGCAGTACGCCTGCATGAATGGTGAAATAGTCAACGCCCTGTTCAGCCTGCTCCAGCAGCGTATCGCGGAAGGCTTCCCAGGTGAGATCTTCGGCGATCCCGTTGACCTTTTCCAGCGCCTGGTAGATCGGTACAGTACCAATTGGCACCGGGCTGTTACGCAGGATCCACTCGCGGGTTTCATGGATATAGCGGCCGGTCGACAGGTCCATCACGGTATCCGCGCCCCAGCGGGTGGACCACACTAGTTTTTCCACTTCCTCTTCAATGGAGGAGGTCACTGCCGAGTTACCGATGTTGGCGTTCACCTTCACCAGGAAATTACGACCGATAATCATCGGTTCTGATTCTGGGTGGTTGATGTTGGCTGGAATAATGGCACGCCCGGCAGCGACCTCGTCACGCACGAATTCCGGCGTGATGTTTTCTGGCAGGCGTGCACCAAAGTTCATCCCCGGATGCTGGTGGCGTAATACTTCACTGCGAATACGCTCACGGCCCATGTTTTCGCGGATGGCGATAAACTCCATCTCTGGGGTAACGATCCCCTGGCGAGCATAGTGTAGCTGGGTCACACGCTTACCAGCCTTGGCACGTTTTGGCGTCAGCAGACCCGTAAAACGCAGTTCATCAAGGCCATCATCGGCCAGGCGCTCTTTAGTGTAAGCCGAGCTGCGGTCATCTAACTCTTCGCTATCATTGCGCGCCGTAATCCACGCCTGGCGTAGTTTTGCCAGACCCTGTTGTACGTTAATTGCCACGTCAGGGTCGCCATACGGACCGGAGGTGTCGTAAACCGGAACGGCTTCATTCTCTTCAAATTGAGGATTGTCTTTCGTGCCGCCAGTTAGCGTTGGGCTAAGCTGAATTTCGCGCATCGGGATGCGGATATCCGGCTGCGAACCGGTGATATAGATGCGTTTTGAGTTAGGAAAGGCGGTCCCTTCCAGGGTATCGATAAAGTGTTGGGCTTGAGCGCGCTGTTCGCGGCGTGATGGTTTAGTAGTGGCAGACATAGCTCATTCCAAATAAAAGTAAGGATATGGCTTGTCAGACGACGGATGAAGCAAGAGAGAAGCTCGCCCGGGGGCGATGCCTATTGCAGATTGACTCTTGTTCCCTTCGCAGGTTTTAACCTGATCAGGTTCCGCGGATCCCGAATTAACGGTCTCAGCCTTTTCCACTCATGCTGTTGTGGAAAATAAGCACTCCGACAAGAAGTAACCTCAGTAAAGAGGTAATGAATGTAAACTACGCGTTAATGCCGCAAATCTCAAGCATGACGTTTGAGCGCGTCGCTGTCGTGCATGGCGTCAAATACCAGCATAATCAGCTTATCTTCCAGCACGAATCGTGCTTCCAGTGCTTCGCCGAGATCCGATAACACGCTTTGAAATTCAAGGAAGTTATCATGATCGATGGCTGTTTCCAGGCTGGAATCGTAGTAGTCCATAATCTGCTGTGTATTGGCTTCCAGCAGTGGCCAAATTTTAGTGGCTTTTAAAAGCTGCCCGTTTCCTTCCAATTTATGGAGAATACGTTCATAAATACTGAAGTGTCCGGTGGAGAGGTAATCGACCAGGCTTTGACAAAAATCATCCAGCGCTTTTTCATTGAGTCGCATGTACGATTCTTTGCCAGGCTTAATGCCAACCAGATTGTAGTAAGCCACGAGCAGGTGCTTACGTACATGTAGCCAGCGATCAACCAGTTTATTACTTCCTCTGACGTGTTCCGTCAGGCTTTCCAGCTGGTTTAGCATGATTGACTCCGCAAGATGGTGTTAAAAAACTGCTCACCCGTAAATGTAAAGATAATGTAAACAACATGCCTGTGAAGCAAAGGTTGCGCAAGAGATATGGATCGTATAATTGAAAAATTAGATAGCGGCTGGTGGATTGTCAGTCATGAGCAAAAGTTGTGGTTACCTCATGGCGAGCTACCTTACGGCGACGCAACCCGTTTTGATTTAGTCGGGCAGCGCGCCCTGCCAATAGGCGAATGGGAAGGGGATACTGTCTGGTTGGTGCAGCAGCCGCGTCGGCATGATATGGGTTCAGTGCGCCAGGTTATCGACCAGGATGTGGGCCTGTTTCAACTGGCCGGACGTGGCGTGCAACTGGCTGAATTCTACCGCTCGCATAAATTCTGCGGCTACTGTGGCCACCCCATGCACCCGAGTAAAACGGAGTGGGCGATGTTGTGTGGTCATTGTCGCGAACGCTACTACCCGCAAATAGCCCCCTGCATTATTGTCGCTATTCGCCGTGATGACACCATCCTGCTTGCTCAGCATGTTCGCCATCGTAATGGCGTGCATACCGTGCTGGCGGGTTTTGTTGAAGTTGGGGAAACCTTAGAACAGGCGGTGGCGCGTGAAGTGATGGAAGAGAGCGGCATTAAGGTGAAAAAACTGCGCTATGTCACTTCCCAACCCTGGCCGTTCCCGCAATCTTTGATGACCGCATTTATGGCAGAGTATGATAGTGGTGAGATTGTTATCGATCCGAAAGAGCTGCTGGAAGCGAATTGGTATCGCTACGACGATTTACCGCTCTTACCGCCGCCGGGTACCGTCGCGCGCCGGCTGATCGAAGATACCGTGGCGATGTGTCGGGCTGAGTACGAGTAAAGAACGAGTAATGATACACTGACGGTCTGACGCTAAAAGGAAGATAAAAATGACCGAACTGAAGAACGATCGTTACCTGCGTACGCTGCTGCGCCAGCCCGTTGATGTGACTCCGGTATGGATGATGCGCCAGGCGGGCCGCTATTTGCCGGAGTACAAAGCCACTCGTGCCGAGGCGGGCGACTTCATGGCGCTGTGCAAAAACGCCGAGCTGGCCTGTGAAGTGACGCTGCAGCCGCTGCGCCGCTATCCGCTCGATGCAGCGATCCTCTTTTCGGACATTCTGACTATCCCGGATGCAATGGGGCTTGGGCTCTATTTTGAAGCTGGGGAAGGCCCACGTTTTACCTCTCCTGTCACCAGTAAGGCTGATGTGGAAAAACTGCCCGTTCCAGACCCGGAAGATGAGCTGGGCTACGTCATGAACGCAGTGCGTACCATTCGGCGTGAGCTGAAAGGTGAAGTGCCGCTGATCGGCTTCTCCGGCAGCCCGTGGACGCTGGCGACCTATATGGTTGAAGGTGGCAGTAGCAAAGCGTTTACCGTGATTAAAAAGATGATGTATGCCGATCCAAAAGCGCTACATCTGTTGCTTGATAAGCTGGCGAAAAGCGTCACCCTGTACCTTAACGCGCAGATTAAAGCGGGTGCGCAGTCGGTGATGATTTTCGATACCTGGGGCGGCGTGCTGACCGGGCGCGACTATCAGCAGTTCTCTTTGTATTACATGCATAAAATTGTCGACGGGCTGCTTCGTGAAAACGACGGTCGCCGTGTCCCCGTGACGCTGTTTACCAAAGGTGGCGGTCAGTGGTTGGAAGCGATGGCGGAAACCGGCTGTGATGCGCTGGGTCTTGACTGGACAACTGACATTGCTGACGCGCGTCGCCGCGTAGGCCATAAGGTGGCACTGCAGGGCAATATGGACCCGTCGATGTTGTATGCGCCACCGGCGCGTATCGAAGAAGAAGTGGCAACGATTCTGGCTGGATTCGGTCAGGGCGAAGGTCATGTCTTTAACCTGGGTCACGGTATTCACCAGGACGTGCCGCCGGAACATGCGGGTGTCTTCGTAGAGGCGGTACATCGGTTGTCGGCGCAGTACCACCGCTAAGGAACCGATATGGATCTCGCGTCGCTTCGTGCGCAGCAGCTTGAGCTGGCCTCTTCGGTTTCCCGAGAGGATCGCCTTGAAATCAATCCGCCGGTTCTGATCGGTGGAGCGGATGTCGGGTTTGAGCAGGGCGGTGAAGTGACGCGGGCTGCGATGGTCCTGCTGAAATATCCCACGCTGGAGCTGGTTGAATACAAAGTGGCGCGTATTGCTACCACCATGCCGTATATTCCCGGCTTTCTCTCCTTTCGAGAAACTCCCGCGCTGATGGCCGCCTGGCAACAGCTGTCACAAAAGCCGGACCTGCTGTTTGTCGATGGACACGGCATTTCTCATCCTCGCCGCCTGGGCGTCGCCAGTCATTTTGGTCTGCTGGTGGATGTCCCGACGATTGGTGTGGCGAAAAAAAGGCTGTGCGGCAAGTTTGAACCTCTCGCCGCCGAACCCGGTGCATTAGCGCCGCTGCTGGATAAAGGCGAGCAGTTGGCCTGGGTCTGGCGCAGCAAAGCACGCTGTAATCCGTTGTTTATCTCTACGGGTCACCGCGTGAGCATGGACAGTGCCCTGGCGTGGGTGCAGCGCTGTATGAACGGCTATCGTCTGCCAGAACCAACACGCTGGGCGGATGCCGTAGCATCTGAACGCCCGGCTTTTACGCGGCTTGCAGCAAAAACGGCCCATATCGGGTAAACTGCCGCTAATTTCCGTATTTGAGAACTCATCATGTTACAAAACCCGATTCACTTGCGTCTGGAGAAGCTGGAAAGCTGGCAGCACGTTACGTTTATGGCCTGCCTGTGCGAGCGCATGTATCCCAACTACGCGATGTTTTGCAAGCAAACTGAATTTGGTGATGGCCAGATTTATCGTCGAATCCTGGATTTGATTTGGGAAGCGCTGACGGTTAAAGATGCCAAAATCAATTTCGACAGCCAACTGGAAAAGTTTGAAGAGGCTATCCCGTCGGCAGATGATTACGATCTGTATGGTGTTTATCCTGCGATTGATGCCTGCGTGGCATTAAGCGAACTGATGCATTCACGTCTTAGCGGTGAAACGCTGGAACACGCCATTGAAGTCAGTAAGGCTTCAATTACCACAGTAGCGATGCTGGAAATGACCCAGGCCGGTCGCGAAATGACCGATGAAGAGCTAAAAGAAAACCCTGCCGTTGAGCAAGAATGGGATATCCAGTGGGAAATATTCCGACTTTTGGCTGACTGTGAAGAACGCGATATTGAGCTGATAAAAGGGCTGCGAGCAGACCTGCGCGAGGCTGGCGAGAGCAATATTGGTATAAATTTTCAGCAATGACACAACAAAACGTGATTTAACGCCTGATTTGTCGTGCCTGAAGGCTTCCCATCCGCCCCCCGTCTGGTCTACATTTGGGGGGCGAAAAAAAGTGGCTATCGGTGCGTGTATGCAGGAGAGTGCTTTTCTGGCATTTCCGTCGCACTCGATGCTTAGCAAGCGATAAACACATTGTAAGGATAACTTATGAACAAGACTCAACTGATTGATGTAATTGCAGACAAAGCAGAACTGTCTAAAACACAGGCTAAAGCTGCTCTGGAATCCACTCTGGCTGCTATTACTGAGTCTCTGAAAGAAGGCGATGCTGTACAACTGGTTGGTTTCGGTACCTTCAAAGTGAACCACCGTGCTGAGCGCACTGGCCGCAACCCGCAGACCGGTAAAGAAATCAAAATCGCCGCAGCTAACGTACCGGCATTTGTTTCTGGTAAAGCACTGAAAGACGCGGTTAAGTAATTCGCGTGGCAGTGAACAGTTTTAACGAAGGGGCGGTTTCGCCCCTTTTGTCCATCTGGCGTCATACGCTCTGGCTTTCAGGTGTGCTGTTGCTGTCGGCCTGTAGTCGCCATTCCGAGCTTCCTCCGTTCACGGCCAGCGGTTATGTTGGCGAGCAGGGGGCGGTGCGTGTCTGGCGTAAAGATTCCAGTGACGATGTTCACTTGCTCTCGGTATTGAGTCCGTGGCGTAACGGCGACACTACCACCAGTGAATACCGCTGGCAGGGAGATACGCTCTCTCTGATAGAACTTAATGTTTACAGTAAACCGCCGGAACATATTCGCATCCGCTTTGATGACCGCGGCGAACTGAGTTTCATGCAACGTGAAGTTGCCGGACAAAAGCAGCAGCTTTCCAGCGATCAAATTGCGTTGTACCGCTATCGTGCCGATCAAATCCGCAAGACCAGCGATGCGCTGCGTCAGGGACGGGTGATCTTACATCAGGGACGCTGGCATGGCGCCGAACGCACGGTGACTACGTGTGAAGGCGAGACCATTAAGCCCGATTTAGATTCGTGGGCGATAAACCATATTGAGCGCCGCCAGAGCCGCTCGTCAGTCGATGTGAGCGTGGCATGGCTGGAAGCGCCCGAAGGGTCACAGTTGCTGCTGGTTGCCAATGAGGATTTTTGTCACTGGCAGCCGAAAGAGAAAACATTTTAACGCCGGATGATGACGCAAATGCGCCTTATCCATCTGTAGGCCTGATTAGCATAGCGCCATCAGGCACTAAGTCCTTTACCAGTGCCCCATCCCCATATGACCACCGCCGCGATAGTTGCCACCGCATCCGCCGTAGCCCATTCCGGCTCCACGAGGTATACCCGCCTGTGCCATTGCGACATCGCGCTTAACGCGCTGCTCATCCAGCGATTGATTCAACGACTCCATCTCTTTTGCTACCGCATTAATTTTTGCCGTGTCTGGCGAACTGGCTGTTAGCAACGCGTTGTATTCATAGCGTTTGGAGGTCAGCTGTTGGCGCAATGCGCTGGTTTGTGAGTAGTAATCATCATAGATTTTCTGCGCGGTAGCCTGTTGTTCGGTGGTCATAGGCGTACCGCCACGTTGCTGCATACCATCACCATACCCCCAGTGATGTTGTGCCAGCGCCGGGGTAGAACCCAGAGCAATCAGCGAGAGTACAATCAGCGCCAGTTTATTATTCCGTTTCATCATTCGTTCTCCTGTTGGTTATCTTACATTCCTTGTTGCATCTTCCGTGCCAGACTGGAGACCCCCGTTCTGCAGGCATCACGCGTGGTGTGCCTGGTGCAAAGTGAGTAAAAATGACTCGCCCGAGCGTAACCAGCGGGTCATTTTTACCCGCTGACTTTCAGCGGTTTGTGTCCGAGGGCAGGGTTATCAGGGGTAAAAAATGGCATGATTTCTGCTGTATACCTGAAACGAAGAAAGGACACGGTGGGAAAGGAAGTGCATATGCGTCTGTATAAAGACACGGCGGCAAAGTGGCTGAGCAGATTCTTGCTGGCGGCAATCCTGATTTTAGTTGGCTGGTTTTCTATCATGACCATTCGGGATTATGGCCGCGAAAGTGACGCTGCCCGGCAAACGCTGCTGGAAAAAGGGAGTGTGCTGATTCGTGCCCTGGAGTCCGGTACGCGTGTGGGCATGGGTATGCGCATGCACCATGCTCAGCAGCAGACGCTGTTGGAGGAAATGGCCGTGCAGCCGGGCGTATTATGGTTTGCTGTTGTGGATGAGCATGGTGTGATCATGGCTCACAGTAATTCTGCGATGGTTGGAAAGTCACTCTATACACCGGATGTCCTGCGGCAGTTAAATCCAGAGGAACAAGAACGCTGGCGGCGCATTGATGTACCTGCGGACGGCAGTGAAACAACGCCGGCACTGGAAATTTATCGCCAGTTTCAGCCGATGTATGGTCCTGGGCGACATGGCATGGCGCGTTGTGCCAGCAATAGCGGACAGATGACTACGCCTTCACAAACCATTTTTATCGCTTTTGATGCCAGTGATCTGGCGGCGACGCAGGCAAGAGAGTGGCGTAACACGCTGATTGTCCTCTCTGCGCTGGCGGCTGTACTGCTGGCAACTGTACTTACATTTTTCTGGTACCAGCGCTATCAGCGTTCGTACAAGGAATTGCAGGATGCGATGAAGCGGAAAGAAAAACTGATGGCGCTTGGGCATCTGGCGGCCGGGGTTGCACATGAGATTCGCAATCCGCTTTCATCGATCAAAGGCTTAGCGAAGTATTTTGCCGAACGAACCCCAGCAGGAGGCGAGTCGCACGAGCTGGCACAGGTGATGGCGAAAGAGGCAGACCGCTTAAATCGGGTGGTGAGCGAACTCCTTGAACTGGTGAAACCCGCGCACCTCGCGCTCCAGAAAGTGGATCTCAATGAAGTCATCACTCACTCATTGCATCTGGTAAGTCAGGATGCTCAAAGTCGGGAAATTCAGTTACGGTTTACGGTAAATCCTGCACTACCAACCATTCAGGCCGATCCTGACCGGCTAACGCAGGTTCTGCTGAACCTGTATCTGAACGCCATTCATGCTATTGGCCACCAGGGCACGATTACGGTTGAAGCGAGTGAAAGCAGCGCCGAACGCGTTAAAATTGTGGTTGCCGATAGCGGAAAGGGGATTGCACCTGAGCAGCTGGAGGCGATATTTACACCTTACTTTACGACCAAAGCCGATGGTACGGGGCTGGGGTTGGCGGTTGTGCAGAACATTATCGAACAGCATGGTGGAACCATTCAGGTGGCAAGCGTTGAAGGCAAGGGAGCGGTCTTTACTCTCTGGCTGCCGACGAAACCGAAACAACAGGATTAACAAGGATGACGCGCGGAAAAATCGATATTCTGGTGGTGGATGACGATATCAGCCACTGCACTATTTTACAGGCGCTGCTACGTGGCTGGGGTTATGAGGTCGCGCTGGCCTATAGCGGGTGCGCGGCGCTGGAGCAGGTGCGTGAACATGTTTTCGATCTAGTGCTATGCGATGTGCGCATGGCGGAGATGGACGGCATCGAGACGCTCAAAGAGATCAAGGCGCTGAACCCAGCTATTCCAGTGTTGATTATGACGGCTTTCTCCAGTGTGGAGACCGCCGTAGAAGCACTGAAAACCGGTGCGCTGGATTACTTAATCAAACCGCTGGATTTTGACCGTCTGCAGGACACGCTGGAAAAGGCATTGGCACATACGCGGGAAAGCGGTGCGGAACTGCCGTCGGCAACGGCTGCGCAGTTTGGCATGATTGGCAACAGTCCGGCGATGCAGAAGTTGCTCAATGAGATAGCGATGGTTGCGCCCTCGGATGCGACGGTGCTGATTCATGGAGACTCTGGCACGGGCAAAGAGCTGGTGGCTCGGGCACTGCATGCCAGCAGCGCACGCAGTGAGAAACCGCTGGTGACGCTCAACTGCGCGGCGCTGAATGAGTCGCTGCTGGAGTCCGAGCTGTTTGGTCATGAGAAAGGTGCTTTTACCGGTGCGGATAAACGCCGGGAAGGGCGCTTTGTTGAAGCCGATGGCGGCACGTTATTTCTTGATGAGATTGGCGATATCTCACCGTTGATGCAAGTTCGCCTGCTGCGAGCGATTCAGGAGCGGGAAGTTCAGCGTGTTGGCAGCAACCAGACTATTGCAGTTGATGTTCGGCTGATTGCCGCCACGCATCGCTGCCTTGCGGAAGAAGTCAGCGCCGGGCGCTTTCGTCAGGATCTCTACTATCGCCTGAACGTCGTCACCATTGAAATGCCTGCCTTACGCCAGCGTCGGGAAGATATTCCGCTGCTGGCTGAGTATTTTCTCCAGCGCTTTGCCGAACGTAACCGCAAAGCGGTGAAAGGCTTTACGCCACAGGCGATGGATCTGCTGATTCACTACGACTGGCCGGGGAACATTCGCGAGCTGGAAAATGCGATTGAACGGGCGGTAGTGTTGCTGACGGGGGAATATATCTCTGAGCGTGAGCTGCCGATGGCAATCGCAGCAACACCGATAAAAGCAGAGTTCAGTGGTGAGATCCAACCGCTGGTGGATGTTGAAAAAGAGGTGATCCTGGCGGCGCTGGAAAAAACGGGCGGCAACAAAACAGAAGCCGCCCGTCAGTTAGGTATTACTCGCAAAACGCTGCTGGCGAAAATTTCGCGTTAGCGCTTCTCGCGTTCAATGGCGCGCCAGCCGATGTCGTTACGGCTAAAGCTGCCATCCCAGCGGATATCGGTCATTAAGGCATAAGCGCGTTTCTGTGCTTCGGCAACGGTATGCCCCAATGCGGTGGCGCACAGTACGCGACCGCCGTTGGTCAGCACGCGATCGTCATCTGACAATTTCGTACCCGCATGGAATACTTTAGCGCCTTCGATTTCTTCTAACGGCAAACCGTGGATCTCATCACCCGTGTGGTAGTTGCCAGGATAACCGCCCGCGGCAATGACCACGCCCAAAGAAGCACGCTCATCCCACTCGGAGGTTTTCTCATCCAGTTTGCCGTCACAGGCTGCGAGGCACAGATCGACCAGATCCGATTTCATGCGCAGCATGATCGGCTGGGTTTCCGGATCGCCGAAGCGGCAGTTGAACTCGATAACCTTTGGATTACCCTGTTTGTCGATCATCAGACCCGCATACAGGAAACCTGTGTAGGTATTCCCTTCCGCCGCCATACCTTTTACCGTTGGCCAAATAATGCGTTCCATGGTGCGCTGATGCACTTCATCAGTTACCACCGGTGCTGGTGAGTAAGCCCCCATACCGCCGGTGTTCGGGCCGATATCGCCGTTACCTACGCGTTTGTGGTCCTGGCTGGTGGCCATCGGCAGCACGTGCTCACCGTCGACCATCACGATAAAGCTCGCTTCTTCACCGTCGAGGAACTCTTCGATAACAATGCGGTGGCCCGCGTCGCCAAAGGCGTTACCCGCCAGCATATCGTGTACGGCGGCTTCTGCTTCTTCGAGAGTCATCGCGACGATAACGCCTTTACCGGCTGCCAGGCCGTCGGCCTTAATCACAATCGGCGCGCCTTTCTCACGCAGATAGGCCAGCGCGGGTTCGATCTCGGTGAAGTTCTGATACTCCGCCGTCGGGATGTTATGACGAGCAAGGAAATCTTTGGTGAAGGCTTTAGAACCTTCCAGTTGTGCTGCACCTTCGGTTGGGCCGAAGATCTTAAGATCTGCGGCGCGGAAGGCGTCAACCACGCCTATCACCAGCGGTGCTTCCGGGCCGACAATAGTCAGATCGATCTTCTCGTTTTGGGCAAAGCTCAGCAGCGCCGGAATATCGGTCACACTGATGGCCACGTTTTGTAGTGCAGGCTCCAGTGCGGTTCCGGCATTACCCGGTGCGACAAAGACGGTGGAAACCTGTGGAGACTGAGCCGCTTTCCACGCCAGGGCGTGCTCGCGCCCACCGTTACCAATGACTAATACTTTCATCGTCTGCTCCGTGAATTAATGGCGGAAGTGGCGCATGTCGGTGAAGATCATCGCGATGCCATGTTCATCGGCAGCGGCAATCACTTCGTCATCGCGGATAGAACCACCTGGCTGGATAACGCAGCTCACGCCAACGGCAGCTGCGGCATCAATACCGTCGCGGAACGGGAAGAAGGCGTCGGAAGCCATGGCGGAACCTTTCACTTCCAGACCTTCATCACCGGCTTTAATCCCTGCGATTTTGGCGGAGTAAACGCGGCTCATCTGGCCTGCGCCTATCCCGATGGTCATGTTCTCTTTGGCATAGACAATGGCGTTGGATTTCACGAACTTCGCCACCTTCCAGCAGAACAGCGCATCGCGCAGTTCCTGCTCGGTCGGCTGGCGTTTGGACACCACGCGCAGGTCACCTTCGGTCACCATACCTAAGTCGCGATCCTGCACCAGCAGGCCGCCGTTCACGCGTTTGAAGTCGAGGCCCGGCACGCGCTGTGCCCACTGGCCGCAGGTCAGGACGCGAACGTTCTGCTTAGCCGCCGTGATTTTCAGCGCTTCTTCGGTTGCGGATGGGGCGATGATCACTTCCACGAACTGGCGGGAGATGATGGCCTGCGCAGTTTCAGCATCCAGCTCGCGGTTAAAGGCAATGATGCCGCCGAACGCGGAGGTCGGGTCTGTTTTGTAGGCGCGATCATAGGCATCAAGAATAGAGGTGCTTACCGCCACGCCGCATGGGTTAGCGTGTTTGACGATCACGCAGGCCGGTTCGCTGAACTCTTTCACACATTCCAGGGCGGCATCGGTATCAGCGATGTTGTTATAGGAGAGCGCTTTGCCCTGTACCTGCTGCGCCGTTGCCACTGACGCTTCTTTGACGTTCTCTTCTATATAGAAGGCTGCCTGCTGGTGGCTGTTCTCTCCGTAGCGCATATCCTGCTTCTTAATGAAGTTCAGGTTCAGCGTACGCGGGAAGCGACCGGCGGCTTCTTTGCTTTCGCCGTGGTAAGCCGGAACCATGCTGCCGAAGTAGTTGGCAATCATGCTGTCGTAGGCGGCGGTGTGTTCGAAAGCTTTAATCGCCAGATCGAAGCGGGTGTCGAGGGTCAGAGAGCCTTCGTTGGCATCCATCTCTTTAATAATGGCGTCGTAGTCGCTGCTCTTCACCACGATGGCAACATCTTTATGGTTCTTGGCTGCGGAGCGCACCATGGTCGGGCCGCCGATATCGATGTTCTCTACTGCATCTTCCAGCGAGCAGCCTTCACGGGCAACGGTCTCGGCGAACGGATACAGGTTAACGACAACCATATCGATAGGGGCAATGTGGTGCTGTTCCATAATGGCATCGTCCTGGCCGCGACGACCGAGGATGCCACCGTGTACTTTTGGATGCAGGGTCTTTACGCGTCCATCCATCATTTCCGGGAAACCGGTGTAATCGGAAACTTCGGTCACTGGCAGACCTTTCTCTGCTAACAGGCGTGCGGTGCCACCTGTAGAAAGCAGCTCCACACCACGTGCGGAAAGTGCCTGAGCGAATTCGATGATACCGGCCTTGTCAGAAACACTGAGCAGAGCGCGGCGGACTGGACGACGTTGTTGCATGGTAAATCCCCTGGATTTGACTATTACAGAGAGCGTTAGGTGAATTCTTGCGTAAAAACTCAGCTAACGCCCCTTACGGGGCATCCTTGTTGTGCGGTGGCATTGTAACGAAAACGTTTGCGCAACGCTCGCGAATTTTTAATTTTCGATTCAGACCCCTGCTTCTTCCTATATAACGCCGCTTTGGCAGAGAGATGATCGCAGAAAGGAGGGGGCGGTTTGTGGATAACTCTGTGTGTAAATGGGTATAAGGTAGGCTTTTGCTGTGGAATGCAGCAGTCAGTCATTTTTCTGTCATTTAAGGGTTGCGGGCTGAGGGAAACTCCCTATAATGCGCCTCCATCGACACGGCGGATGTGAATCACTTCACACAAACAGCCGGTCCGGTTGAAGAGAAAAATCCTGAAATTCAGGGTTGACTCTGAAAGAGGAAAGCGTAATATACGCC
>NZ_JANEWL010000094.1:0-18706 GCF_028069815.1 Citrobacter sp. Awk 2 | reverse complement strand
ATTTTATATAAAACATGGGACGGTAAATTGTGGAATGCTGAAATTATTGAAAATGGTAGCGCTTTTTTTCACTGGCAGGGTAATGACAAAAGTAAGGGGCACAAAGATACAGTGATTAATTATCTGCTGAACGGGCAGAAGTGGCAGGCGACGATTACAGATTATGTCTTTTTCCATTGTCTGGAAGGAAATAAGGCTCATGGACACTATGATAATGTAATCGATTATATCAGTTCAAATGATTGTGTATACCAAGGTTCATTCGCCGAATATTATGGCGAATGACTATAAAGGAGCGCGTAGATTATCTGCGCGCTTATTTCTTTTACTGCCCGTAATACGCTTTTGCGCCGTGTTTACGCAGGTAGTGTTTATCCAGCAGGGTTTGTTGCATATCCGGCAGCTGCGGCGCGAGCTGGCGGCAGAAGATGCCCATATAGGCGACTTCTTCCAGCACAATCGCGTTATGTACTGCATCCTCGGCATTTTTTCCCCACGCAAACGGGCCGTGAGAATGCACTAATACGCCAGGCATCTGTGCGGCATCAATCCCTTGCTTCTCAAAGGTTTCGACGATCACATTCCCGGTTTCCCATTCATATTCGCCGTTAATCTCGACATCGGTCATTTTACGCGTGCAGGGGATGGCGCCATAGAAATAGTCCGCATGCGTTGTGCCCGTGGCCGGGATTGACTGGCCTGCCTGCGCCCAGATGGTTGCGTGACGAGAATGGGTATGAACAATGCCGCCAATCGTCGGGAATGCCTGGTACAGCAGACGGTGCGTTGGTGTATCAGAAGAGGGTTTCTTCTGGCCTTCCACCACTTCGCCCGTGGCGATACTGACTACCACCATATCGTCGGCAGTCATGACGCTGTAATCGACACCGGATGGTTTAATCACAAATACGCCACGCTCACGATCGACGGCGCTAACGTTGCCCCAGGTCAGGGTGACCAGATTGTGCTTAGGCAACGCCAGATTGGCTTCCAGTACCTGACGTTTAAGATCTTGTAACATGTTAACTCCTGAATGCCGGATGGCGCTTCGCTTATCCGGCCTACAGTGGTTTGCAGGCCCGGTAAATGAAATGCCACCGGGCAATCCGTTTCGACGATTAACGTTTGAACCCGTAATACACTTCGTTCCAGCGCAGCGCGTCCTTAAAGGCCGGCAGGCGGGTGTCGTTATCGATCACTGCGATCTCGATATCGTGCATTTCGGCAAACTGACGCATATCGTTCAGATCCAGCGCATGGCTGAAGACGGTGTGGTGCGCGCCACCGGCGAGGATCCAGGCTTCAGATGCGGTTGGCAGATCCGGTTGGGCTTTCCACAGTGCGTTTGCCACCGGCAGTTTCGGCAGATCATGTGGGGTGGGTACGGTGTCGATGCAGTTAACCAGCAGGCGATAGCGATCGCCGAGATCGATCAGGCTGGCAACAACAGCAGGGCCTGTTTTGGTATTGAAGATCAGGCGGGCCGGATCGTCTTTACCACCAATGCCGAGATGTTGTACGTCGAGGATCGGTTTCTCTTCCACCGCGATAGACGGGCACACTTCCAGCATGTGCGAGCCGAGCACCAGATCGTTGCCCTTCTCGAAGTGGTAGGTGTAATCCTCCATAAATGAGGTGCCGCCCTGCAGACCGGTTGACATCACCTTCATGATGCGAAGCAGAGCGGCAGTTTTCCAGTCGCCTTCGCCCGCAAAGCCGTAGCCCTGCTGCATCAGACGCTGTACGGCCAGACCCGGAAGTTGTTTCAGGCCGTGCAAATCTTCGAATGTTGTCGTAAAGGCGTGGAATCCACCCTGTTCCAGGAAACGCTTCATGCCGAGTTCAATACGGGCAGCTTCCCGCACGTTTTGACGTTTGTCACCGTGGATCTGAGTGGCCGCTGTCATAGTGTAGGTGCTTTCGTACTCGTCGATCAGCGCGTTGATTTCGCCGTCGCTGATTGCGTTCACCACCTGTACCAGATCGCCCACGGCCCAGGTATTTACTGAAAAGCCGAATTTGATTTGTGCCGCCACTTTATCGCCGTCAGTGACCGCAACCTCACGCATGTTGTCGCCAAAACGGCACACTTTCAGGTGACGGGTATCCTGTTTGGAGACGGCCTGGCGCATCCAGGAACCGATACGTTCGTGTGCCTGTTTATCCTGCCAGTGACCGGTGACCACGGCATGCTGTTGACGCATACGCGCGCCGATGAAACCGAACTCGCGGCCGCCGTGCGCGGTCTGGTTCAGGTTCATAAAGTCCATATCAATGCTGTCCCATGGCAGAGCAGCGTTAAACTGGGTGTGGAACTGCATCAGCGGTTTATTGAGGATCGCCAGGCCGTTGATCCACATTTTTGCCGGGGAGAAGGTATGCAGCCAGACCACCATCCCTGCGCAGCGATCGTCATAGTTGGCGTCACGACAAATAGCGGTGATTTCGTCAGGCGAGGTACCCAGCGGTTTTAAGACCAGTTTGCAGGGCAGTTTAGCTTCAGTATTCAGTGCGTTAACGACGTGCTCGGCATGTTGGGTTACCTGACGCAGTGTTTCAGGGCCATACAGATGCTGGCTACCAATCACAAACCACACTTCATAGTTATCAAAAATCGTCATTGTCGTGTCCTTAATGTGTCAGGGTTGCCTGGTTTACCGGTGTTTTTTGCGCCGGCATGGCAGTCGGAAGGTATTGTTGTTCAGCGCTTACTGCCCACTGCTGGTAGCGGCGGTAAAGCTGTTCAAAACGTTGAGCCTGTTCTGGGCGAGGTTGCATCGTCTTTTCTACGGCGCTCGCCATTTTTTGTTGGGCGGCTGGAATGTCTGCGTGGACCTTAGCGGCAACAGCGGCGAAGATTGCGGCACCGAGTGCGCAGCACTGGTCTGAAGCAACGATTTGTAGCGGACGGTTCAGCACGTCACAGCAGGTCTGCATGATGACCGGGTTTTTACGCGCGATACCGCCCAATGCCATGACGTTGTTGACCGCTATGCCTTGTTCGGTAAAGCATTCCATGATGGCGCGTGCGCCAAACGCCGTGGCGGCAATCAGACCACCAAACAGGGCCGGAGCATCGGTCGCAAGGTTCAGGTCGGTGATAACCCCTTTCAGACGCTGGTTCGCGTTTGGCGTACGGCGGCCGTTGAACCAGTCGAGTACCACCGGCAAATGATCCAGCGATGGGTTTTTTGCCCACGCTTCAGTCAGCGCAGGCAGCAGTTGTTTTTGGCTGGCTTTAATCTGGGTTTTCAGTTCAGGATGTTGTGCCGCAAGCTGATCCAGCGGCCAGCTCAAGACGCGGCTAAACCAGGCATAGATATCGCCGAAAGCAGACTGACCCGCTTCCAGGCCGATAAAATGTGGGACGACACTGCCATCAACCTGGCCGCAAATCCCTTTCACCGCGCGTTCTCCCACGCTTTGTTTGTCGGCAATCAGAATGTCGCAGGTCGAGGTGCCGATGACTTTTACCAGCGTATTGGGTTGCGCACCAGCGCCTACGGCACCCATATGGCAGTCAAATGCACCGCCTGAAATGACGACGCTTTCTGGCAGACCCAGACGCTGTGCCCACTCAGCGCATAACGTGCCAACCGGTAGGTCGGCGGTGACGGTGTCGGTAAACATTGGGTATTGCAAATGGCGGTTGATGACGGGATCGAGTTCATCAAAGAAACTGGCTGGTGGCAGTCCACCCCAGCTTTCATGCCACAGTGATTTGTGTCCGGCGCTGCAGCGTCCGCGGCGAATATCCTGCGGGCGTACGGTATTCGAGAGCAGGGCTGGAACCCAGTCGCACAGCTCAATCCACGAGACCGCTTCCTGTGCGACAGCGCTGTCCTGGCGAGTTACGTGCAGGATTTTTGCCCAGAACCATTCGCTGGAATAAATGCCACCGATATAACGGGAGTAATCGACTTTGCCCGGTGTGTGGCACAGGCGGGTAATCTCTTCAGCTTCTTCGACTGCGGTGTGATCTTTCCACAGCACAAACATGGCGTTCGGGTTGTCAGCGAATTCAGGACGCAGCGCCAGCACGTTACCGTTGGCATCAATAGGTGCCGGAGTCGAACCAGTGCTGTCAACGCCAATCCCGACCACGTCCGCACGTTGCTCAGCGCTCAGTTCGGCCAGCACGGTTTTCAGTGCCGCTTCCATGGATTCGATGTAGTCGCGCGGGTGATGGCGAAACTGATTGTTTGGGCCGTCGCAATATTGCCCTTCCTGCCAACGCGGGTACCACTCTACGCTGGTGGCGATTTCTGCGCCGGTGGCACATTCCACCGCTAAAGCACGTACTGAATCACTACCAAAATCGAGGCCAATTGCAATCGCCATCGTCTTACTCCATCCAAAAATACGGGTATGGATAAACAGTAGATAGTGGGGATAAAAACCGTCAGGCAGGATCCGCTAATCTTATGGACTAAAATGCTGTGGCATCAGAAAGTGTGACGCCGTGCAAATATTCAATGTGGACATTTCTGCCGTACTTATAGACACTTTTGTTAGCCGTTTTTGTCGTTGGCATCGTACAGGTTTTTAACAAAGTGCTTTTCACAAGCGGGGTTGATGGTGCATTGCTGACGTCATAGCGACTTGCAGGGACGGCGGTGATGAAGTCTCACACAATATGGACAAATTGTTTCTTATCAGAACAGAGGGAGTATTGAAATTATGGCTGAACCGCAAAACGATCCCCTGCTGCCTGGGTATTCGTTTAATGCGCATTTAGTGGCGGGTTTAACCCCCATTGAGGCGAACGGATATCTGGATTTTTTTATCGACAGGCCGTTGGGTATGAAAGGTTATATCCTGAACCTCACCATCCGAGGTGAAGGGGTCATCAATAATCAGGGTAAGCAGTTTGTCTGTCGACCTGGTGATATTTTGCTGTTCCCACCCGGCGAAATTCACCATTACGGACGCCATCCCGATGCCAGCGAGTGGTATCACCAGTGGGTCTACTTCCGACCGCGCGCCTACTGGCAGGAGTGGCTGGCCTGGCCGGCAATCTTTGCCCAGACCGGTTTTTTCCGCCCGGACGAGGCGCACCAGCCGCATTTTAACGAACTGTTTGGACAAATCATTCATGCCGGACAGGGGGAAGGACGCTATTCCGAACTGCTGGCGATTAACCTGCTGGAGCAATTATTGCTCAGGCGTATGGAAGCGATTAACGAATCGCTGCATCCGCCGATGGATAACCGTGTGCGCGATGCCTGCCAGTACATCAGCGATCATCTGGCGGACAGTAATTTTGATATTGCCAGCGTTGCGCAGCATGTCTGCCTGTCACCGTCCCGGCTGTCACATCTGTTCCGTCAGCAATTGGGCATCAGCGTATTAAGCTGGCGCGAGGATCAGCGTATCAGCCAGGCCAAGTTACTGCTGAGTACCACACGTATGCCTATTGCCACGGTGGGTCGCAATGTTGGCTTTGACGACCAACTTTATTTCTCCCGCGTTTTCAAAAAATGCACCGGTGCCAGTCCGAGCGAGTTTCGCGCTGGATGTGAATAAAAAGTGAATGATGTGTCCTGAAAGTTGTCATAACTCGCAATCTATTCAGACAATTGATGGCTTGACGAAGTTGAGAAGGGTTTGCAGAATCCCTGCTTCGTAAATCTGACGGACACATTATGCAAGCATTGCTGGAACACTTTATTCTCCAGTCCGCCATGTACTCTTTGATAGCTGTGCTTCTGGTGGCTTTTTTAGAGTCTCTGGCGCTGGTTGGCCTGATTCTACCTGGCACCGTGATGATGGCGGGGTTGGGTGCCTTAATTGGCAGTGGTGAACTGAATTTCTGGCATGCCTGGCTTGCGGGCATCGTCGGTTGCTTGTTGGGGGACTGGATCTCTTTCTGGCTGGGCTGGCGCTTTAAAAAACCGTTGCACCGTTGGTCCTTCATGAAAAAGAACAAAGCGTTGCTGGACAAGACCGAGCACGCGCTACATCAGCACAGCATGTTTACTATTTTGGTAGGGCGTTTTGTTGGCCCGACGCGTCCACTGGTACCGATGGTGGCGGGAATGCTGGATCTGCCCGTCGCCAAATTCATCGTTCCCAATATCATCGGCTGTGTGCTGTGGCCACCGTTCTATTTCCTGCCGGGTATTCTGGCGGGCGCGGCAATCGATATTCCTTCCGATATGCAGAGCGGAGATTTCAAATGGCTGTTGCTGGCGACTGCATTGCTGCTGTGGGTGGGTGGCTGGCTGTGCTGGCGACTGTGGCGCAGTGGCAAAGCCGCTGTCGATCGTTTAACCGCATATTTGCCGCGTGGCCGCCTGCTGTATCTGGCGCCGCTGACGCTTGGGATTGGCGTAGTCGCGCTGGTGGCGTTATTGCGTCATCCGCTGATGCCGGTGTATCTCGATATTTTGCGCAAAGTGGTGGGTTACTGACGATTCCTTTGCCGGATGGCGGCTTCGCCTTATCCGGCCTACATAATGTGCGACCTGTAGGCCGGATAAGGCGTTCACGCCGTCATCCGGCAACGCATTATGCTTTAATGCCCAATAGGGCCGAGGCGCTGGCGTTGCCGCTTAACAGATCGTCCGTTTTGCCTTGCCATGCAATGCGCCCATCAGCGACCACAATTGAACGTGGCGCAATGCGTGCCGCATCTTCAACGCTATGGGAGACCATCAGCATCGTCAGTTGTTTGTCACGACAGACCTCGGCAACCAGCGATAACATCTCCTGGCGCAATGCCGGATCGAGTGCAGAAAACGGCTCATCAAGCAGTAATACGGGTTGTTCGCGAACCAGACAACGTGCCAGTGCTACACGTTGCCTTTGTCCGCCGGAAAGCTCGCCGGGGAGCCTGTCCAGCAGGTTATCAAGACCCATTTGTTGGGCGATGTGCTGTAGTTTCTCACGCTGAGACGCGTTCAGTTTTAATCCCGGATTCAGACCCAGGCCGATGTTTTGCTGTACGTTCAGATGGCTGAACAGGTTGTTTTCCTGAAACAGCATGGAAACAGGACGACGAGAGGGCGGTGTGGCGGTGTGATCTTCGCCTTCAATCATCATTATGCCGCTGGCAGGCGTCAGAAATCCGGCAATCAGATTCAATAGCGTGCTTTTCCCGGCGCCGCTTGGCCCGAGCACCGCGACTTGCTCACCGCGCGCTACCGATAATGTGAAACGCATGGGTAAGTGGTGATAAAGCCATGTAATATCAATCAGTTTTAACATTTCGTCCCGGCAATTTCTCAATAACGGTAAACAGCGTAAAACACAGGATCAGCAGCAATAACGCCGTAACCGCGCCATCCTGGCTGCGGTAGGAACCAATCTGCTGATACAAATAAAACGGCAGGGTGCGGAAATCTTCATTGCCGAACAGGGCGACGACGCCAAAATCACCAATCGACAGGACACAAGCAAAGGCCATCGCCTGCGCCAGCGGGCGCTTCAGGGCGCGTAGTTCAACCACTTTCAGCCGTGACCATCCTTCAATACCCAAAGACTGACACAACATACTGTAGCGTGCGGTTACATCGCGCATCGGGTTTTCCAGCACCTTCAGTGCGTAAGGGATCGCCATTAGTGCATTGGTGAAAATCACGATGGCGTCAGCCGATTCCGGTAACCCAATGCTGTTATTGAGCAACAAAAAGAACCCGGTAGCCAGTACGATACCCGGCATGGCGAGTATCATCATGCCGCTCAGTTCCAGCGCCTGACCTGCCAATACCTGCTGCCGGGCGCGCAGTTCGCGGCTACTCCACAGCAGCATCATCGTCAGAATGACGCACAATATGCCTGCCGCCAGCGCGATACGCAGTGACGTCTCCAGTGCTTGCCACAGCATTGGTTGCGTAAGCACATCCAGTACATTGCGGTTTAAGCCATCGACAATCACCGCCAGCAACGGTGGAAGCAACAGCAACAGCGCGAGAGCAATCAGAATTATGTCAGCCAGTCGGCTGTGTAGACGATCGTCGGGATCGCGCCAGCCTTGTACCAGCGTATTACCGGGTGCGATGGCGCGACTCAGCCGTTGGCTGAGCAGTACCAGTGCTAAACAGCAAACCATCTGGATCAGGGCCAGCATAGCCGCCCGCGCGGGATCGTAATCAAAGCTCAGTGCCTGATAGATAGCCAGCTCAATAGTGGTTGCCTGCGGTCCGCCGCCGAGCGACAGCACGGTGGCGAAGCTGGCGAAACACAGCATAAAGATAAGTGCTGCTACGGGGAGGATCTGACGACGCAGCCACGGCCATTCAACAAAACGGAAGAAATGCCAGCCGCGCATCCCTAACTGCGCCGCGAGCTGGCGTTGCTCGCCGGGGATGTTCTCCAGCGATTGCAGCAGCAAACGACTCGCCATCGGCAGGTTGAAAAAGACATGCGCCAGCAGAATACCCTGTAAGCCGTATGGCGAAAACGTCCACTCCAGCCCGAATGTGTGCCAGAGCGAGGCCAGCCAGCCCTGACGACCATATACGCTAAGGATGCCGAATACGGCGACCAGCACCGGCAAGATCAGCGTCATCGCGCACAGGCGCAACAGGGCCAGACGTCCGGGAAAACGCCGGCGATAGAGCGCTCTGGCGAGAAAAATCGCCGGGATAACGGACAACGCTGCGGACAAAAATGCCTGCCAGAAAGAAAAGCGCACCACATGCCACAGGTAGCTGTCCTGCCAGAGCGATACCCATTCTCCCTGCGGTGCGTTAAACCACAGTGCCAGAAATGCGGCCAGCGCGACAGCCACCATCAATGTGGCTGCTGAAAGCCCTGGGATCAGCCAGCCGGGAATTAATGGCTGACGGCGCGTTGCCATTCGCTAATCCATGTCTGACGCTGGGCAGCAACTTGCAGCGGGGTAAATTCCAGTGCGTTGACCGGTTTTTCCAGTTGCTCAAATCCTGGCGGCAGGGTGACCTGTGTCACCGGATACATCCAGTTGCCCGTTGGGATCGCATTCTGGAATGCCGGAGATACCATAAATTTCAGGAATTTTTCCGCCAACTCCGGTTGCTTGCTGGCTGCGGTACGTGCGGCAACTTCCACCTGCAGATAGTGACCTTCGCTAAAGTTAGCGGCGGCGTAGTTACCCTTTTTTTCTTCGATGATGTGATAGGCCGGAGAGGTGGTGTAACTCAACACCAGGTCGCTTTCACCCTTCAGGAACAGGCCGTAGGCTTCACTCCAGCCTTTGGTGACGGTGACGGTTTTGGCTGCCAGTTTCTGCCATGCCTCCGGCGCTTTATCACCATAGACTTTTTGCATCCACAGCAGCAGCCCCAGCCCCGGCGTGCTGGTACGCGGATCCTGGTAGATTACGCGCCATTTCTGGTCGCTCTCCACCAGTTCCTTCAGGCTCTTCGGTGGGTTTTTCAGCTTTTTTTTATCATAAACAAAGGCGAAATAACCGTAATCAAACGGGACAAATGTGTCGTTTTTCCAGCCACCTGGCACGCTGACTGCATTCTCCGGCACGTTGCTTTTAGCGAACAACCCGGTTTGCGTAGCGGCTGCCAGAAGGTTGTTGTCCAGCCCCAGTACGACGTCAGCTTTGCTGTTTTTTCCTTCCATACGCAGGCGGTTCAGCAGCGATACGCCATCTTCCAGTGCGACCAGTTTCAGTTCGCAGTTGCAGTCAGCTTCGAAGGCTTTTTTGATTGTCGGGCCGGGGCCCCAGTCAGCAGCGAACGAGTCGTAGGTATAAACGGTCAGCACAGGTTTGGCGAAGGCAGGCGCTGCACACAGCAGTAAAAGCGGAAGACATTTTTTAAACACTTTGCACCTCATAAAGTAAAACTCTAAATAATTCGAGTTGCAGGAAGGCGGCGACGCAGCACATCCCCAGGAGCGTACAGGTAGTACGTGACTGGGGTGAGCGACAAACCTGCCGGGAGCAGATTTGAACGCTGCTTGCAGCGGCCCTGAAAGGGCGAGGCCCATGGATGGGCCGAGTAATAAAGCCAACGCATCTGCAGCTTGAAGTATGACGAGTTAGGTGGCAAAGGACTTGAGCTACAGCCTCAAATCCCTTCGCCGGCATTATCCGGATCAGGTTCGACGGGTATCTCTCAGCCCATACGCAGATCGAATGATTTTGTGTATGTTTTTATTTAGCACCCCGTTGAGAACGGCGTTAGTGTAATGATTTTGTTGCTATGCGGCAATCAAGAGCCGGATCTAAGGATCCGGCGGTGCAAACCACGCCGATTTAAAATCAAACCAGCCGAGGGTATTCATGCGCAACCCGCGCATACTGCGCTGTCCCTGAATGATCAGCCAGTGGTGGATCAATGGCACAATGGCTTTAGTGGCGAGTAGCTGTTGGCACCACGCAGCCAGACTCATTTCACCGGTTCGCCAGCGGGCGGCATCGTTTTCCCAGTCCCGCGAGATACAGTTTTGCAGCAACGGGACTTCGCACAAATGGGCGAACAGCGAGAAGTCCAGCGGTAGGGTAAAGTTGGCGCTGTTTAGCCATATATCGCTGACTATTTCACCTGCATGCCATTGATCGTAGTCGATCTCCTGAATATTCAGTTGCACCTGATGCTGCGCCAGCAACGTTTTCATGATCTGCGCGATAATCCGGTGTTCGATATGATCGCGATAGTAAGTGAGCGTCAGGGTTTCCAGCCCGGCTGGCTTTTCACCATGGCCGGGTTTGGCGTGGTGCCAGCGGGGGAGTAAACCATAGGCGGGGAACCACAGTCGCTGATACTGTTCGTCGGCGTGACAGATTAAATGGGTTGGCGAGAGTACGCGGCTAGCCCACTCGCGGACCTCCTGATTAGCGCCGCGGCGGGTACGCGTATCAAACAGCAGGTAGTAGCAGCCTTCTTCGAGGCGGCTCTCGATCGCCTTTTCATCCTCCGTGGGACCTTTTAGCGTCAACCCGCCGCCAGGTTCTTCACCGATGTCAGGTAACACCCAAACATTCACTTCGTCGATCAGCGCCCGGTAGCCAAAATAGTCATCAAATGCGTGAATCTTCAGTTGGTTATTGGTATTACGTATCACCGCATACGGGCCAGTGCCAATCGGGTGGCTGGAGAAGTTATTCAACGTTTCCCATTCTCGCGGCAGGATCATGGCGGGGACTTGCCCCAATAACCAGGGAAGCCAGCGGTCGGGCTGGGACAGATGGATATCCAGCGTCCAGGCCGTGGGGGAGACGATATGCGAAATATGCGAGTACAGCGGCAACGTATTAATGCGGGTCAGTGAGGCGATCACATCGTCCATTTCCAGTTCACGGCCGTGGTGAAAATGGATCCCCGGGCGTAGAAAGAAACGCCAGTGCAAAGGTGAAATCTGCTGCCAGTGATGCGCGATGTCGGCTTCCAGTTCCCCATTTTCCTCATTTACCCGAATTAAGGCGCTGAAGATTTGCCGGGCGATATGGGTTTCGGAACGGCGTAATGCCGTACCGGGCAGCAGGTTGCGCATCGGTCGATAATACAGGACACGCATGATGTGCCGCCCCTGGCGAAAGCTACGACCGAGGTGGGAAACCAGCATCTGTCGTACGGCGGTTTTGTCACCGACCAGCTGTACCAACTGATCGATGCGATCCTGTTCCAGCAGGTCTTCTGCCCGCTGCTGCTGGAGTGCCAGCCCGGTATAGAGAAATGTCAGGCGAGAGCGTTTACCCCGACCGACCTCCGCTTCCCAGGTTAACCAGCCACGTTCCTGCATGGTATTAAGCAGGGTTCGCATATGGCGGCGCGAGCAGCTAAGCAGCTCCGCCAGTTCGTTCAGTGTCGTGTCTTGCGTTTTGCCATCACAGCATTGCCACAGACGGATGAACTGTTGTTGCAAACGACCTGAAGACATAAAAGGGGAACTCCTGCAAAAAACTCAGCAATTTTATTATCCCTATATTAGGCCAATAATAGATTTCGATGAAGCGATGAGACAACGAAGGGGTCATCTATGCGTCAGTTCTATATGAAGTACTTTACCGCGACAGAGAAATCGTCCTGGTTGGCTTGCCTGAGCGCACCGCAGCGCTTAAAGATGCTCGAAGATCTGATGCAGTGGGAGGTGACAGCCTGACTCCTGAATTGGGAATTGCAGACATCATGTGTGACTGAGTATTGGTGCAGGCTGTATCCTGCCATTATCTCTGAGCGTCGGTGCCAGATATAATGGCAAGATACAGCCTCGTTCACCCGCCAGCAGATTTTTTCTGCTGGCTTTTTTCGTTTCAGCTGCGCTTAAAAGGAAAGATATGCTCTGGATTATGACCATGGGACGGCGCCTCAACGGCGTTTACGCGGCATTTATGCTGGTCGCTTTTATGATGGGGGTCGCGGGTGCATTACAGGCACCCACGCTGAGCCTGTTCCTGAGCCGTGAAGTCGGGGCGCAGCCATTCTGGGTCGGGTTGTTTTATACCGTCAATGCGATTGCCGGGATCGTGGTTAGCCTCGGGCTTGCAAAACGTTCCGACAGCCAGGGCGATCGGCGCAAACTGATCATGTTTTGCTGCTTGATGGCAATTGGCAATGCGCTGCTGTTTGCCTTTAATCGTCAC
The DNA here is from genome assembly GCF_028069815.1 of Citrobacter sp. Awk 2. Lineage (NCBI taxonomy): Bacteria > Pseudomonadati > Pseudomonadota > Gammaproteobacteria > Enterobacterales > Enterobacteriaceae > Citrobacter > Citrobacter sp. Awk 2. The sequence continues at coordinate 6,183 of NZ_JANEWL010000094.1, read as the reverse complement.
TATCTCACGTTGATCACCTGCGGTGTGTTGCTGGCCTCGCTGGCCAATACTGCGATGCCGCAGTTGTTTGCGCTGGCGCGGGAGTATGCGGATAACTCAGCGCGTGAAGTGGTGATGTTTAGCTCAGTGATGCGCGCACAGCTTTCGCTGGCGTGGGTGATTGGGCCACCGCTGGCCTTCATGCTGGCACTGAATTACGGTTTCACGGTGATGTTCTCTATTGCGGCTGGCATTTTTGCGATAAGCCTGGTGCTGATTGCGCTGATCCTGCCCTCTGTCGCCCGGGTGGAACAACCTGTTGATCTACCGCTTGAACAAACGGGGGGCTGGCAGGATAAAAATGTACGCATGCTGTTTATTGCCTCCACGTTAATGTGGACCTGCAACACGATGTACATCATCGATATGCCGCTGTGGATAAGCCTTGAACTGGGCTTACCCGACAAGCTTGCCGGGATTCTGATGGGGACGGCTGCCGGGCTGGAAATTCCGGCGATGATTCTGGCGGGCTATTATGTGAAGCGCTTTGGTAAACGACGAATGATGATTACTGCCGTGGCGGCCGGCGTGCTGTTTTACCTTGGTCTTATTTTCTTTCACAGCCATACGGCGCTGCTTATTTTGCAGCTGTTTAACGCCGTATTCATCGGTATTGTCGCTGGGATAGGGATGCTGTGGTTTCAGGATCTGATGCCGGGACGCGCGGGTTCTGCAACCACATTATTCACCAACAGCATTTCCACGGGTGTCATTTTGGCAGGGGTGATTCAGGGGGCTGTTGCGCAAAGCTACGGACATTTTGCCGTTTACTGGGTAATCGCGGCGATTTCTGTGGTTACGCTGGTGATGACCGGGCGGGTGAAAGACGTTTAATGATGTTGCCGGATGCGCTGCGCTTATCCGGCCTACAGTTAGAATGCGTTTGTAGGCCGGATAAGCGCAGCGCATCCGGCGTCACAATGACTAGCGCATAAACGCTGGTTGCTTGTGTTCGTACTCGGTAATCGCCGCTTCATGTTGCAGCGTCAGTCCGATGCTGTCGAGACCATTCAGCATGCAGTGGCGACGGAAAGCGTCAATGTCAAATGGATACGCTTTGTCTCCGGCTTTCACCTCCTGCGCTTCCAGATCAACCTCAAAACGGATGCCCGGATTTGCCTGTACCAGTTTGAACAGCTCATCGACTTCTTCATCGCTTAATTTCACCGGCAGCAGCTGGTTGTTGAAGCTGTTGCCGTAGAAGATGTCGGCGAAGCTCGGCGCGATCACCACTTTAAAGCCGTAATCGGTCAGCGCCCACGGCGCGTGTTCGCGTGAAGAACCGCAGCCAAAGTTTTCCCGCGCCAGCAGAATTGACGCACCTTTATATTCCGGGAAGTTCAACACGAACTCCGGATTAGGCTGTTGCCCCTTTTCGTCCAGGAAACGCCAGTCGTTAAACAGATGAGCGCCAAACCCGGTGCGTGTTACTTTCTGCAAAAACTGTTTGGGAATAATGGCATCGGTATCGACGTTGGCGGCATCCAATGGGACAACCAGGCCGGTATGCTGGGTAAATTTCTCTGCCATGGTAGTTTCCTTATTTGATGCTGCGAATGTCGGCAAAATGACCGGTAACGGCGGCAGCGGCGGCCATTGCCGGGCTGACTAAGTGTGTGCGTCCACCGCGGCCCTGACGGCCCTCAAAATTACGGTTGCTGGTAGAAGCACAGCGCTCGCCCGGATTCAGACGATCGTTGTTCATGGCCAGACACATGGAACAACCGGGTAAACGCCATTCAAAACCGGCTTCAATGAAAATCTTATCCAGACCTTCTGCTTCCGCTTGCGCTTTTACCGGACCTGAACCTGGAACAACCAGCGCCTGAACGCCCGGGGCGACTTTACGGCCTTTGGCAATTTCTGCTGCGGCGCGTAAATCTTCAATACGTGAGTTGGTGCAGGAGCCGATGAACACTTTATCGATAGCGACTTCGGTTAACGGAATGCCTGGCTTCAGCCCCATATAAGCCAGTGCTTTTTCTGCCGAAGCGCGTTCCACGGGATCGGTAAATGATGCCGGGTCGGGGATATTATCGTTCACTGAGATGACCTGACCTGGGTTCGTTCCCCATGTCACCTGCGGCGCGATCTCTTCTGCCTGCAAGGTGACGACGGTATCAAACGTTGCGCCATCGTCGGTTTTCAGCGTTTTCCAGTACTCAACCGCATTGGCAAAGTCGTCACCTTTCGGGGCGTGCAAACGGCCCTGCACATAGTTGAACGTGGTTTCATCCGGTGCGACCAGGCCCGCTTTGGCACCCATTTCAATGGCCATGTTGCACAGCGTCATACGGCCTTCCATGCTCAGTGCACGAATGGCTTCGCCGCAAAACTCAACGACATGTCCGGTGCCGCCTGCGCTACCGGTTTTACCGATAATGGCCAGTACGATATCTTTGGCTGTGATGCCGGGAGCGGCTTTACCATTAACTTCGATCTTCATGGTTTTCGCGCGACCCTGTTTCAGGGTCTGAGTGGCCAGGACGTGCTCTACCTCGGAGGTCCCGATTCCAAACGCCAGCGCGCCGAACGCACCGTGGGTGGCGGTATGCGAGTCACCGCAGACGATGGTCATGCCCGGTAAGGTTACGCCTTGTTCTGGCCCCATCACGTGGACGATGCCTTGATATGGGTGGTTCAGATCGTACAGTTCCACGCCAAATTCATTGCAGTTTTTGATCAGCTCCTGCATCTGAATACGCGCCATTTCGCCCGAGGCGTTAATGTCTTTCGTTTGCGTCGAAACGTTGTGGTCCATAGTGGCAAAGGTTTTACCCGGCTGGCGAACCTGGCGGCCATGCGCACGCAAACCATCAAATGCCTGCGGAGAGGTCACCTCATGCACCAGATGTCTGTCGATATATAACAGTGGGGTTTCGTTTTGCGCCTCAAAGACAACGTGCGCATTAAACAATTTTTCGTATAACGTCTTAGCCATGATTACACCCCTTCAGCGACGTAGCGAGCGATGATATCGCCCATCTCATCGGTACTGACTGCGGCAGCGCCACGGGCTAAGTCACCGGTGCGAATACCTTCTTCTAATGCGCGGTTGATGGCGCTCTCAATTGCGGTTGCCGCATCATTGGCATCCAGGCTGTAACGCAACAGCAGGGCCAGTGACAGAATTTGGGCGATCGGGTTTGCAATATTCTTCCCTGCGATATCGGGTGCAGAACCGCCAGCCGGCTCGTACAGGCCAAAGCCCTGCTCATTCAGGCTGGCAGACGGTAACATGCCCATTGAGCCCGTGATCATGGCGCACTCATCAGACAGAATGTCACCAAACAAGTTTGAACACAGCAGTACGTCGAACTGGGACGGGTCTTTGATTAATTGCATTGTCGCGTTGTCGATATACATATGCGCCAGTTCAACGTCCGGATATTCATTCGCAATTTCATTGACGATTTCGCGCCACAAGATGGAGGTTTGCAGCACGTTGGCTTTATCAATCGACGTGACTTTACGACGACGCTGGCGCGCAGACTCAAACGCGATACGGGCAATTCGCTCGATCTCGAAACGGTGATAAACCTCAGTATCAAAGGCTTTTTCATGTTGACCGCTGCCTTCGCGACCTTTGGGTTGACCGAAATAGATCCCACCCGTCAGTTCACGTACGCACAGGATGTCGAAACCGTTAGCTGCAATGTCGGCGCGCAGCGGGCAAAAGGCTTCCAGCCCCTGGTACAACTTCGCCGGACGCAGGTTACTGAATAATTTGAAGTGCTTACGCAACGGCAGCAGCGCACCACGCTCGGGTTGCTGGTTAGGCGGCAGATGTTCCCATTTCGGGCCGCCAACGGAGCCAAACAGAATGGCGTCGGCTTGCTCACAGCCTTCAATCGTCGCTGGCGGCAGCGGCTGACCGTGGTTATCGATAGCGGCACCGCCCACGTCATAGTGGCTGGTGGTAATGCGCATGCCAAAACGGTTGCGAATTGCGTCCAATACTTTCAATGCTTGCGCCATCACTTCCGGGCCAATACCGTCACCCGGCAAAACAGCAATATGATAATTCTTCGACATCACACGGTTTCCTTGTTGTTCTCGTTGTTCTGAGCTTTGCGTTGCAATTCTTTTTCGACTTCTTCAGCACGCCAGATGTTGTTCAGCACATGTACCATCGCTTTGGCGGAAGACTCGACGATATCTGTTGCCAGACCAACGCCGTGGAAGCGGCGACCATTATAGTTGGCGACGATATCCACTTGACCCAGCGCATCTTTACCGTGGCCTTTAGCGGTCAGGCTATATTTGACCAGTTCGACGTTGTATTCCGTCACGCGGTTAATGGCCTGATAAATAGCATCGACCGGGCCGTTACCGTTAGCCGCTTCGGCTTTGACTTCTTCGCCACAGGCCAACTTGACGGAGGCGGTAGCAATGTCATTAGAACCAGACTGCACACTGAAATAGTCCAGACGGAAGTGTTCTGGTTCTTCCTGCTGTTTGTTAATAAAGGCCAGCGCTTCCAGGTCGTAGTCGAACACTTGACCTTTTTTATCTGCCAGCTTCAGGAACGCGTCATACAGATTGTCCAGGCTGTATTCGCTTTCTTTATAGCCCATCTCATCCATACGATGTTTCACCGCAGCTCGTCCTGAACGGGAGGTCAGGTTCAACTGTACCTGGTTCAGGCCGATGGATTCAGGCGTCATGATTTCGTAGTTTTCACGGTTTTTCAGCACGCCGTCCTGATGGATACCGGAGGAGTGAGCAAACGCACCACTACCCACAATCGCTTTGTTGGCCGGAATCGGCATGTTGCAGATTTGGCTGACTAACTGGCTGGTACGCCAGATTTCCTGGTGATTAATACGGGTTTGCACGTTCAGGATATCTTTGCGCACTTTGATCGCCATGATCACTTCTTCCAGTGAACAGTTGCCTGCACGTTCGCCGATACCGTTCATCGCGCCTTCCACCTGACGGGCGCCCGCATGAACAGCCGCCAGTGCGTTACCGACGCCCAGGCCTAAGTCATCATGGGTGTGTACGGAGATGATGGCTTTATCGATATTCGGTACGCGTTCATACAGACCAGAAATGATTGCGCCAAATTCGAAAGGCATGGTGTAACCGACGGTATCGGGAATGTTGATGGTTCTGGCACCGGCATTAATGGCCGCTTCTACCACACGAGCCAGATCGGCGATTGGGGTACGACCTGCGTCTTCGCATGAGAACTCCACGTCATCGGTATAATTACGCGCTCGCTTAACCATGTAGACCGCACGTTCAATCACCTCATCCAACGTACTGCGCAATTTTGTCGCGATGTGCATCGGTGACGTGGCAATGAATGTGTGAATGCGGAAAGCTTCAGCCACTTTCAGAGATTCAGCAGCCACATCGATATCTTTTTCCACACAGCGAGCTAACGCACAAACACGGCTGTTTTTGACCTGACGGGCAATGGTCTGTACTGATTCAAAGTCACCCGGTGAAGAAACAGGAAAACCCACTTCCATCACGTCAACGCCCATACGCTCGAGGGCCAGAGCTATCTGCAGTTTTTCTTTCACACTCAGGCTTGCCTGTAACGCCTGTTCACCATCGCGTAAGGTGGTATCGAAAATAATGACTTGCTGGCTCATGGTTTAGGTCCTTGGTGTTTAGGGCGCCTTGCTTCGAGCATAAAAAAACCCGCGCAATGGCGCGGGTTTTTGTCTTAACTGGAGCTGACTTAATGCTGAATGTCGTCCACCAGTCTACCGCGCAATGAGAATGCGTTTAGTAGTAGTAGACCGTTAAAACGAGCAATGTAAGTCATCAATTAAGCTCCAGGCGAATGCGATATGCTTTTAGTGGTACTGGATATGAAGATTGATGTCAACCCCATCCCCCACAAATGCCCCCAGTCGGCGGAAAAAATCTCCTGAACTTTGAGCGAATTGTGCTGAATTTTTATGGTTGTATAAAATAAATCAGCGTGTGGATTACATACTTTTCACGATTTGACATATTTGAGCATATTTGTTTTCAGCTATTGTAACGGCATATTGAAGGGATAACTTGTGTATGGATTTTTTATCTTTATGATTTATCGGTTTTTTATACTAACTTTGAATGGGTTTGAGGTGCCGTGGGAAAAATGATTGATAAATAAATGTTAAGCATCACGGTGTTAATGAT
>NZ_JANEWL010000093.1:0-18894 GCF_028069815.1 Citrobacter sp. Awk 2 | reverse complement strand
CAGTAAGACAGAGGTGAAATGTAACACCACTTCCCCCCCTTATACCCCCCGGTATTTAACACCTGAAGGCCCGCTTTTTTTCTGTTTTTTTTGATAAATATTAAATTTTGTTTGGCTTAATAACCACCAAATGGCGCTCACCATCCAGTTGTGGAACCCGTAATTTTACAACTGATTCTACGCTGAACGCCGCAGGCAGTGTGGCGATCTCATCTTCCGGTAATTGCCCTTTTAAAGCATAAAAACGTCCATTTTGACCGGGTAAATGGTGGCACCAGCTCAGCATGTCGTTAAGAGACGCAAAAGCACGGCTTATCACACCATCAAAAGGTGGCTCAGAAGGGAATTCTTCTACCCTGCTTTGTACTGGAGTGATGTTGTCCAGTTTAAGCTCATGTTGTACCTGACGCAGAAAGCGTACGCGTTTTCCCAGACTATCCAGCAGAGTAAAATGCGCCTCAGGACGCACGATAGAAAGTGGAATTCCCGGTAAGCCCGGTCCCGTGCCGACATCAATAAAACGTTCGCCCTGCAGATGGGGTGCGACCACAATGCTGTCCAGAATATGGCGCACCAGCATTTCGTTGGGGTCCCGCACCGATGTCAGGTTGTACGCTTTATTCCATTTGTGCAGCATATCGACATACGCAATCAGCTGATTTTTCTGGTGATCGGTAAGAGAAATACCAGCATCAGCCAGCAGACGAGAGAGTTTGTTGAGCACGGTCGTTACCTGTTAATAATCAATTACCCGCTGCGCTATAGCTTATCGGGTCGACAAATTTGCAGGGCGGGCAAGCGTAGCGCCCCCGCCCAAATAGTGTGATTAAGCGCTACGGCGCAGCATACCTTGTTTTTTCAGCCAAACCAGCAGAATGGAGATGGCGGCAGGCGTGACACCAGAAATGCGCGATGCCTGGCCGATTGACACAGGTTTGTGATCGTTCAGCTTGGCAATAACTTCATTCGACAAACCGGAAACCTGACGATAATCCAGAGTCGCAGGCAGCAACGTGTTCTCATTGCGCTGTTGTCTTTCGATTTCATCCTGCTGACGGGCAATATAACCTTCGTACTTAACCTGAATCTCAACCTGTTCAGCCGCCTGAGGATCATCAAGCGCTGGTGCAAATGCGGACAATGATGTCAGCTGCGCATAGGTCATGTCCGGACGACGCAGCAGATCTTCACCACTGGCCTCGCGTGACAGAGGCGTTGCCAGGTGCGCGTTCACTTCCGCAGCAGATTCAGCAAGCGGGTTCACCCAGGTTGATTTCAAACGCTGACGTTCTTGTTCGATGCGTTCCAGTTTTTCATTGAAGCGCGCCCAGCGTTCATCCCCCACCAGACCCAGTTCACGACCAATTTCGGTCAGACGGAGATCGGCGTTATCTTCGCGCAGCATCAAACGGTATTCTGCGCGCGAAGTAAACATGCGGTACGGTTCTTTAGTGCCCAACGTACACAGGTCATCCACCAGCACACCAAGATAGGCCTGAGAACGCGCAGGAGCCCACCCCTCTTTGTCAGCGGACAGGCGTGCGGCGTTCAGACCCGCCAGCAAACCTTGCGCGGCGGCTTCTTCGTAACCGGTTGTACCGTTAATCTGACCGGCAAAGAACAGACCCTGAATGAATTTACTTTCCAGAGTTGGCTTCAGATCGCGTGGATCGAAGAAATCATATTCAATAGCATAGCCAGGACGAACAATTTTGGCGTTTTCCATCCCCTGCATGGAGCGGACAATTTGCATCTGCACGTCAAACGGCAGGCTGGTGGAAATACCGTTCGGGTAAATTTCGTTAGACGTCAGTCCTTCCGGTTCAAGGAAGATCTGGTGCTGGTTACGATCGGCAAAGCGCATTACTTTGTCTTCGATCGACGGACAGTAACGTGGGCCGATACCTTCGATCACGCCAGCATACATCGGGCTACGATCGAGGTTATTACGGATCACGTCATGGGTTTTCTCGTTAGTATGCGTGATGTAACACGGCATCTGGCGCGGATGTTGAGAAACATCGCCAAGGAACGAAAAGACCGGCATCGGGTTATCGCTGTTTTGCTGGCCAAGTACGCTGAAATCGATGGTACGCGCATCAATACGCGGCGGTGTACCTGTTTTCAAACGACTAACGCGCAGCGGAAGCTCACGCAGGCGACGTGACAGTGGAATAGACGGCGGATCGCCAGCACGGCCACCGCTGTAGTTGTCCAGACCAATGTGAATTTTTCCGTCGAGGAAGGTCCCTACGGTTAATACAACCGCTTTAGCACGGAACTTCAGACCCATCTGAGTCACCGCACCCACAACACGATCGTTTTCAACAATCAGATCTTCAACCGCTTGCTGGAAGATCATCAGATTCGGCTGGTTCTCCAGCGCAGTACGTACCGCCTGACGATAGAGCACGCGATCCGCCTGAGCACGAGTGGCGCGAACTGCCGGGCCTTTGCTGGCGTTTAGTATCCTAAACTGGATGCCGGCATGGTCGATCGCGGTTGCCATCAGGCCGCCAAGCGCATCCACTTCTTTTACCAGGTGTCCCTTCCCAATGCCGCCAATCGCTGGGTTGCAGCTCATTTGCCCCAGAGTGTCGATATTGTGTGTCAAAAGCAGAGTCTGTTGACCCATTCGCGCCGCGGCCATTGCGGCCTCGGTGCCTGCATGACCCCCGCCAATGATGATGACGTCAAAAGGATCCTGATAAAACATGGTAATTGCCTCGCATAACGCGGTGTGAAAATGGATTGAAGCCCGGGCCGTGGATTCTACTCAACTTTAGTCGATGGAGAAAGACCTCGGATCCTGGGTATTAAAAAGAAGATCTTTTTATTTAGAGATCTGTTTTATTGTGATCTCTTATTAGGATCGCAACTATCTGTGGATAAGGGCGATCCTTTGAATAAGATCAACGGGTTGTTGAGGATCATTAGCTGTGAATGATCGGTGATCCTGGTCCGTATAAGCTGGGATCAGAATGAAGGGTTATACACAACTCAAAAACTGAACAACAGTTATTCTTTGGATAACTACCGGTTGATCCAAGCTTTTAACCAGAGTTATCCACATAAAAAAGTACGATCTTTACAAATCTCTGAGCAATGGATGCCAGGATCCCAACCAAATCTCAGCCGGATCTTCCGGAATCTCATGTTCCAGTACGTTGATCCTGAGCGTTTCACCGATCTGTTTCGCCCCGCAGGCCTTCAGTTCAGCTTCCAGCTTGTCAATCGCACCGCAGAACGTGTCATATTCGCGGCTACCAATGCCGATGGCACCAAAGTGTACCTGCGAAAGATCCGGTTTCTGCTCGCGCAATGCGTCATATAAAGGTTGCAGGTTATCAGGAATGTCTCCCGCACCGTGCGTTGAGCTGATTACCAGCCAGACCCCTTGAGTTGGAACCTCGTCGAGCATCGGTCCATGCAGTATTTCGCTGGAAAAACCGGCGTCATCCAGCTGTTCAGCCAAATGTTCTGCTACATATTCCGCACTGCCAAGCGTGCTGCCGCTGATAAGAGTGATATCTGCCATTGATCGCTACCTCGATGAAGAGGCAGCATTGTACGCTGTGAGCGAGCTGGGATCTACCTGTGGAAAAATAGGGGATTAAAAAAAACGATCAGGGCTTGATGGTACGCATGATCGGGTTCTGCAAGACGATCAAGGTTTCTGTGGATTGAATTTCATCAATTGTTTGGATCTTGTTGATAAGTACTTGTTGCAGAGCATCGATAGATTTACACATCACCTTAATAAAGATGCTGTAATGTCCGGTGGTGTAATACGCCTCGGTCACTTCATCGAGACTTTCCAGTCTGGCTAATGCAGATGGATAATCCTTAGCACTTTTCAGGATGATGCCAATAAAGCAGCCGACGTCATAACCCAGTTGTTTTGGACTGACATCAATACGTGCGCCGGTAATGATCCCAGCCTGCTTCATCTTTTCAACGCGTACGTGGATGGTACCCGGGCTGACACCAAACTGTTTTGCCAGTTCGGCGTAGGCGGTACGGGCATTTTCCATCAGGGCATCAAGGATGCCGCGGTCCAGATTGTCGATCTGATAATTTTCCATAGGTTTTTCTTATGTAGATTGATGATTCACTCTATTTTAGCGTTAAATTTTAACGAATCAAAATCGAAGTCGGCTTTTTGTTTGTTGATTATTGAATATTACCCTCATTCTGTTGCTTAATCATAGGCAACAGGACACAGGAGTAAACATAATGAAAACCGCTTACATTGCCAAACAACGTCAAATTAGCTTCGTGAAATCTCATTTTTCTCGTCAACTGGAGGAGCGTTTAGGTCTGATCGAAGTTCAGGCACCGATCCTCAGCCGCGTAGGAGATGGCACGCAGGATAACTTGTCTGGCTGTGAAAAAGCGGTGCAGGTGAAAGTGAAAGCATTACCAGACGCTCAGTTCGAAGTGGTTCATTCACTGGCGAAGTGGAAGCGTCAAACGCTGGGACAACACGACTTCAGCGCGGGCGAGGGGCTGTACACGCATATGAAAGCTCTGCGCCCGGATGAGGACCGTCTCTCTCCGCTTCACTCGGTCTATGTTGACCAGTGGGACTGGGAGCGCGTTATGGGTGACGGTGAGCGTCAATTCTCCACTCTGAAAAGCACAGTAGAGGCTATCTGGGCGGGAATTAAGGCAACCGAAGCTGCGGTAAGCAAAGAATTTGGTCTGGCACCGTTCCTGCCAGAGCAGATCCACTTTGTGCATAGCCAGGAGCTGTTATCTCGCTACCCGGATCTTGATGCAAAAGGTCGTGAACGTGCGATCGCAAAAGAGCTGGGCGCGGTGTTCCTGGTCGGGATCGGCGGCAAACTTAGCGACGGTCACCGTCATGACGTTCGTGCTCCGGATTATGATGACTGGAGTTCCGCTTCCGAGCTGGGCCATGCTGGTCTGAACGGTGATATCCTGGTGTGGAACCCTGTTCTGGAAGATGCGTTTGAACTGTCTTCGATGGGGATCCGCGTGGATGCCGATGCGCTGAAACACCAGCTTGCTCTGACCGGTGATGAAGACCGCCTGAGTCTGGAGTGGCACCAGGCGCTGTTGCGTGGCGAAATGCCGCAGACCATTGGTGGCGGTATTGGGCAGTCACGCCTGACGATGCTGCTGCTGCAGTTGCCGCACATTGGCCAGGTTCAGTGCGGTGTGTGGCCTGCACAGGTCCGTGAAAGCGTCGCTTCTCTGCTGTAAAAAATTAACGCCGCCAGCGCCTGAGCAGGCGGCTTCGCATCCCGGTATCAAAGCGCCAGATATGATCGAAAATGCGCATGATGCCGGGTTTGCCGTGTGCTGACATCGCGACCGCATGAAAACGGTGCTGATGTACCCGCTGTAATTCCCCCACTTTGTTGACAACCTCATCGGGTAATCGCTGGGCGATAAAATCCGAAATCACCACCGCATCGGCATCAAACCATTCCCGACCTTGCATACGTTCAATAATGGCGCGAAAGCAACTGGCAATGTCAGTACCGCCGCGAAAACGCTGGCTTAAAAAACGGATTGCCTGCTCAATGCCTTCCGGACCGGATAGCTCATAGCGCACGACTTCTGTTGAAAATAGCATGATGAAACAGCGACGGTTATCGGCGAGTGCAACGCGCATGAGTGCGAGGCAAAAGGCTTTCGCACACTGTTCGTTAAATCCGCCCATCGATCCCGAGGTATCGACACAGACAATAAACGGTCCACGAGGTTGTTCGTCAAAATCCTGGTGTATAACCGGCCGCTCTGTGACTTTCTCGCGCCAGGCTTCTCCATGCAGGCGGTATGTCAGGAGCTGCTTTTCCACCAGCCGCCGATAGAACTCATATTCCAGTTCGGTAATACCCAACGTGGCCAGTTCGGGGGGGAGTAAACGCAGGATATCATCGCTTTGTTGAATGCCATCCACTTGTTCCGGGACGGTGGCCGGTTCACGCACCAGCGTACGGAATGTTTCCATTGGCGCATCTTTACGCGGCACGGATTTCGCTTCTCTGGAGCGCCCCAACTGTTCGGCCAGCCGTTGAAGTTCGGGTTGTTGCGTTAGAAACTCACCGTATTTCACCATCAGCTGATAATCACCGCGCTTGATTTGACCTGCGCTCATGTCCCACAAACGACCCGCTGCGTTGTCATTTTCCGCCAGCACAGGTTCCAGTTGGCCACTGAGCGTCATCCGTTCCTGCACTTCACTGAGCAACTGTTCGCGTTCTTCTTCCAGTAGCTGCTGATTGAGCGTGGTGGTTTGAACCACCAGGCTCAGGCGCCAACGCTGGAGAAATAGTGTATGCAGTGCGGGCGTAAAAGTACTGTTGTCATCGACCAGTTGCTGCGCTTGCCCAGCCCATGGTGAGTGGAGTCGGTGCAGGAGCGCTAAGATTTGCGGTAGCTGGACGATAAACTGTGGAGTGGAGAGGAGCTGGCTTTGCTGATAGCACATTACCTCTTCTGTTAGCTCCGGCGGTACGTGGGTATCTTTGAGGCGGCTACGTAACGCTTCACGCCAGCGGGGAACATCGTCAGTAATCGCTTTTTTTAGCCGGGGAAATTTTTTGAAAAAGACCGCCATCTGCGGGGAAGCTAGCAGTGCGATGATCATCTCTTCGATCATCCCCTCTTCGCCGACCGCCAGCATAATATTCAGCGTATCAAGGGTCAGCATTGTTGTGCCTGTCGGATCTGTGTACCGACATCCTGCAGGCTGGCTTCAATGCGGCCTAACCAGTCACTATGGATAAACAGACATTTTTGCTGTTCACTGAATTCGCTGTGCTGCTGGTGCCATTCGTTGTCGAGCGCTTCAAGCTGCTGTTTTATCTCACTGGGCATGCCTTCTTCTGATGCACCGGGTAACGCCAGTCGAGAACCTTGCAAGCTGACGTCGCGTACGACCAGGTGCTGAGCGCTGTCGACTTCCATGTTCAGCGTCTGGGCAAATCCGATACCGTTTAATTTTCCGCGGATCTCGCCGCCTTTAGTCAGCCACAGCTCCAGAGCGCCGCGTTCAAAGGCAATATGGATAACGTCCATATCGTGCAGCTTTAGGGGTTTTTGCAGTAGCAGCGTCAGTACGGAAGTGTTGGCTTCCGGAGGTAAATCATAATGAGGACGGCGGCTGAACATTCCGCCCTGACGAATCACCGTGAACGCTGTTTTATCACTTTGCTGCTGCTGTAGCTGGATGCGACGCTGCATTACTTCCCCAAGGCGAGTCAACATTGTCTGCTGCTGCCAGGCGTGCCCGGTCATCAATATTTCGATTTGTTGCTGCATCAGATTCAGGCTTTGCGCGTCATACCATAAGCAATCTTTCAGTAGAATAAGGTCGATAGGTGCAACGGCATCGCGCCCGCTAAAGAAGGCGCTGGCCTGGAGTAAGCGGATTGCTTTTTTCCAGCGACGGTCAGAGACGTAGGGTGCGTTCGGTAGCGCATCCAGTTGCTGACGCAGGGTGAAAATCAATTCAAATACACGATCGGGAAGCGTGATTTTGCCAATGTCTTTTTGCCACTGGTAGTACTCTTCATCCGTCACTTGTAACGTTGTTGGAACAGGGTTGTCACTTTCATCCTGCTGGCTTAACAGCATAGATCGGAAGTTAGCCTTGTCCTGGACTTTATCCAGCCACAGGCGAATCAGCATACGGTCATACAATGCTTCCAGGCTGCTGTCCGCTTCAGGTAGTTCGTTGGAGGCCGCGACCAGCAGGCGCATCGGGATTTTCTCCTCGTGTGCACCGTTGCGGAAGTGGCGTTCGTTAATGGCGGTAAGCAGGGTGTTGAGAATGGCCGGGCCTGCTTTCCAGATTTCATCGAGAAAAACAATTTCGGCTTCCGGAAGGTAGCCAGCTGTTAAGCGCTCATAGCGACCTTCGTCTTTAAGCGCCTGAATGGATAGCGGGCCAAAGACCTCTTCAGGTGTCGAGAAGCGCGTCATCAGATATTCGAAAGCTCGGGCATTTTTAAAGGCAAACTTCAGTCGGCGAGCGATTAAGCTTTTCGCGATCCCTGGAGGGCCTAATAAGAAGACGCTCTCGCCGCTGAGTGCGGCCAGCAGACACAGGCGAATGGCGTGGCTACGTTCATAAAGTCCCTTTTCCAGCGCATTGCTCAGACGGGAAATTCTTTCCGCTAATAAATGTGGGTGAGCCATAATGAAGTGGCGTCCTTTCGCCAAATGTACCGCGTTAAACAGCGAGTATAGATGTTTAGCCCCTGGGCTGTAATAGACTGAAGGCGCGTTTATTTTTCTTTGAGCCAGATTAATCTGGTCTCATTTAGGGGTACGATTTTGCGATTAATCGTGCATACTGTGCGCCTTTTTGTGGGCCAAGGGACGACGCACACATTTCTAATATATACACCATATCAATCAAGCTGCACCAAGGCGGCAATGGAGTTATTCCCTGGGATGGGCGGAATAACGAATGCAGCCAACGCGGAGGTAGCTTGAACGATGATGTGTATAAACGAAAGACGAGTCTATGAGCACTGATAATAAGCAATCATTGTCTGCGATTACCCTCGCGGCCATTGGGGTTGTCTACGGTGATATTGGTACCAGCCCACTTTATACGCTTCGTGAATGTTTGTCTGGGCAGTTTGGTTTTGGCGTTGAACGTGATGCCGTGTTTGGTTTTCTCTCGCTGATTTTCTGGCTGCTGATCCTGGTTGTTTCCGTTAAATATCTGTCATTTGTTATGCGTGCTGATAACGCCGGGGAAGGCGGGATCCTGACGTTGATGTCGTTGGCCGGGCGTAATACGTCGGCGCGAACGACCTCGATGCTGGTGATTATGGGATTGATTGGCGGCAGCTTTTTCTATGGCGAGGTGGTGATTACGCCAGCGATTTCGGTGATGTCGGCGATTGAAGGTCTGGAGATTATTGCTCCACAACTGGACACCTGGATAGTTCCTCTCTCTATTATCGTACTTACCCTGCTGTTTTTGATTCAAAAACACGGTACCGGCATGGTCGGTAAGCTGTTTGCGCCGATTATGCTGATATGGTTCCTCGTGCTTGCCGTGCTGGGTGTACGCAGCATTATTGCGAATCCGGAAGTGTTGCATGCCCTTAATCCGTATTGGGCTGTTCATTTCTTCCTGGAATTCAAAACGCTATCCTTTATTGCGCTGGGCGCGGTGGTGCTGTCGATTACCGGTGTTGAAGCGCTGTATGCTGATATGGGCCACTTTGGTAAGTTACCGATTCGCCTGGCATGGTTCTCCGTCGTATTGCCTTCGCTGGTGTTGAATTATTTTGGTCAGGGAGCGTTGTTGTTAAAGCATCCCGAAGCGATCAAAAACCCGTTCTTCCTGCTGGCACCGGACTGGGCACTGATTCCACTGCTGATCCTTGCCGCTCTGGCAACGGTTATCGCCTCTCAGGCGGTTATCTCCGGCGTATTCTCACTGACGCGCCAGGCTGTGCGTCTGGGGTATTTATCGCCGATGCGGATTATCCATACTTCAGAAATGGAATCGGGTCAGATCTATATTCCTTTCGTAAACTGGATGCTTTATTTCGCCGTGGTTATCGTGATAGTGAGCTTTGAGCACTCCAGTAATCTGGCTGCTGCGTACGGTATTGCGGTAACGGGAACAATGGTGCTGACGTCCATTCTGTCGACGACCGTGGCGCGGCAAAACTGGCACTGGAATAAATACTTCGTCTTCCTGATTCTGGTCGCGTTCCTGTGCATCGATGTTCCGTTATTCTCTGCAAACCTCGATAAGCTCGTTTCAGGTGGCTGGTTGCCGCTCTCGCTGGGCCTGGTGATGTTCACGATTATGACGACCTGGAAAAGCGAACGCTTCCGTCTGTTGCGTCGTATGCATGAGCACGGTAACTCTCTGGAGGCGATGATTGCCTCGCTGGAGAAATCCCCACCGGTGCGTGTACCAGGAACGGCGGTGTATATGTCCCGTGCGTTGAACGTCATCCCGTTTGCGCTGCTGCATAATCTCAAACACAACAAAGTGTTGCATGAACGCGTTATTCTGCTGACGTTGCGCACTGAAGACGCACCCTATGTACACAATGTACGTAGAGTACAGATTGAGCAGTTATCGCCTACCTTCTGGCGCGTGGTGGCCAGTTATGGCTGGCGTGAAACGCCAAACGTTGAGGAAGTGTTCCACCGCTGTGGTTTGGAAGGCTTAAGTTGCCGGATGATGGAAACCTCCTTCTTTATGTCGCATGAGTCGCTGATTGTTGGTAAACGTCCATGGTATCTGCGCCTGCGCGGTAAGCTGTATTTGCTGTTGCAGCGTAACGCGCTACGTGCGCCGGACCAGTTTGAAATTCCGCCTAACCGGGTTATTGAACTCGGTACTCAGGTCGAGATTTAATGTTGTTGACGCCCTCTTTCATCGTGAAAGGGGGCGTTTTGTTTGACCCCTCTCAGTTTTCTTTTCATCTAATGATAATCCTTGCGAAACGTTTCGATGGTGATCACATTTTCGTAACCTCGCGGTGGTTTTCTGTGCACCCTTCAGACTAAACTTATCGTCAGCGAAACGTTTCGCTAGTGGGGAAAGAAAATGAAGAAAGGCACGGTACTCAACTCTGAAATTTCATCGGTGATCTCCCGTCTGGGGCATACCGATACGCTGGTGGTATGTGATGCGGGTTTACCCATCCCGAATAGCACAACCCGTATCGATATGGCATTAACCCAGGGCGTACCTTCTTTTATGCAGGTATTGGATGTGGTCACGCGTGAAATGCAGGTCGAGGCAGCCATTCTCGCGACGGAAATTAAACAACATAATCCGCAACTCCACGAAACGTTGCTCAACCACATTGAGCAACTGCAACAACACCAGGGAAACACCATAGAAATTCGTTACACCACGCATGAGCATTTCAAAAAACAAACCGCTGACAGTCAGGCGGTAATTCGCAGCGGAGAGTGTTCTCCGTATGCGAATATTATTCTTTGTGCTGGCGTCACGTTCTGAGGCCATCATGAACGCATTACTGCAACTCAAAGGGATCGATAAAGCGTTCCCGGGCGTAAAAGCGCTATCTGGTGCCGCATTGAATGTCTATCCAGGTCGCGTAATGGCGCTGGTAGGCGAAAACGGCGCGGGCAAATCCACCATGATGAAAGTACTGACCGGTATCTATACCCGTGATGCCGGTTCTTTATTATGGTTGGGGAAAGAAACCACCTTCAACGGCCCAAAATCCTCCCAGGAAGCCGGGATTGGCATTATTCACCAGGAGCTGAACCTGATCCCTCAACTCACCATCGCTGAGAACATTTTTCTTGGCCGTGAGTTTGTAAATCGCTTTGGCAAAATAGACTGGAAGAAGATGTATGCCGAAGCCGATCTGCTGCTTGCCAAACTCAATCTGCGTTTTAAAAGCGACAGGCTGGTGGGTGAGTTGTCGATTGGCGATCAGCAGATGGTTGAAATTGCCAAAGTGTTGAGCTTTGAGTCGAAGGTCATCGTTATGGATGAACCGACCGACGCCCTTACCGATACCGAAACGGAATCCCTGTTCCGCGTGATCCGCGAACTTAAATCGCAGGGGCGCGGTATCGTCTATATCTCCCACCGTATGAAAGAGATCTTCGAGATTTGCGATGACGTGACCGTTTTCCGCGATGGACAGTTTATTGCCGAGCGTGAAGTGTCCTCGTTAACCGAAGATTCGCTCATTGAAATGATGGTGGGACGTAAGCTGGAAGATCAGTACCCGCGGCTGGATAAAGCGCCGGGTGAAGTACGCCTGAAAGTCGATAACCTGTGCGGCCCAGGGGTGAACAGTGTTTCATTCACGCTGCGCAAAGGTGAGATCCTTGGGGTATCGGGCCTGATGGGGGCCGGGCGAACCGAATTGATGAAAGTCCTGTACGGTGCACTGCCGCGTACCAGCGGCTACGTCACGCTTGATGGCCATGAAGTTGTCACCCGTTCGCCGCAGGATGGGTTGGCTAACGGCATCGTCTATATTTCTGAAGACCGTAAACGCGATGGTTTAGTGCTGGGTATGTCGGTGAAAGAGAACATGTCACTAACAGCGCTGCGTTATTTCAGCCGCGCCGGTGGAAGCCTGAAGCATAAAGATGAGCAGCAGGCGGTAGGTGATTTTATTCGTCTGTTCAATGTGAAAACGCCATCGATGGAACAGGCTATCGGCCTGCTTTCTGGTGGTAACCAGCAAAAAGTGGCGATTGCACGCGGTTTGATGACCCGACCCAAAGTACTGATCCTCGATGAGCCAACACGCGGCGTTGATGTTGGCGCCAAGAAAGAAATCTATCAGCTTATCAACCAGTTTAAGGCCGATGGGCTGAGTATCATTCTGGTCTCCTCTGAGATGCCAGAAGTATTGGGCATGAGCGATCGAATTATCGTTATGCATGAAGGGCATCTCGGCGGTGAGTTCACTCGCGAGCAGGCCACTCAGGAAGTATTAATGGCTGCCGCTGTGGGCAAGCTTAATCGCGTGAATCAGGAGTAAAAAAGATGACAACCCAGGCTGTTTCTGGTCGCCGTTATTTCACTAAAGCATGGCTTCTGGAGCAAAAGTCGCTCATCGCTCTGTTAGTGCTGATTGCGATTGTTTCCACCATGAGCCCGAACTTTTTTACTGTTAATAACCTGTTCAACATTCTCCAGCAAACGTCGGTAAACGCCATTATGGCCGTTGGCATGACGCTGGTCATCCTGACGTCGGGTATCGATCTGTCCGTTGGTTCCCTGCTGGCGCTCACCGGTGCGGTTGCGGCTTCCATTGTAGGAATTGAAGTCAACGCGCTGGTCGCCGTCGCGGCAGCATTGGCGCTGGGCGCTGCTGTTGGTGCGTTAACCGGGGTGATTGTCGCAAAAGGTCGCGTACAGGCATTTATCGCTACGCTGGTGATGATGCTGCTGCTGCGTGGTGTAACCATGGTCTACACCAACGGCAGTCCGGTAAATACCGGCTTTACCGACAATGCCGACCTGTTTGGCTGGTTTGGTATTGGTCGTCCGTTAGGCGTCCCGACGCCGGTGTGGATTATGGGTATTGTCTTCCTGGCGGCGTGGTACATGCTGCATCACACCCGTCTGGGCCGTTATATCTATGCGCTGGGTGGTAACGAAGCGGCAACGCGTCTGTCTGGTATCAGCGTCAGCAAAATCAAAATCATCGTCTATTCACTCTGTGGGCTGCTGGCTTCGCTGGCGGGCATCATTGAAGTGGCACGTCTTTCCTCTGCACAACCAACGGCGGGTACCGGCTACGAGCTGGATGCTATCGCTGCGGTCGTATTAGGCGGTACCAGCCTGGCGGGTGGTAAAGGACGAATTGTTGGGACGCTGATCGGCGCATTGATTCTTGGTTTCCTCAATAATGGTTTGAATTTGTTAGGTGTATCCTCCTATTACCAGATGATCGTCAAAGCGGTGGTGATTTTGCTGGCGGTACTGGTAGACAACAAAAAGCAGTAACAACGATTACAGGACATCTTAAATATGAACATGAAAAAACTGGCTACCCTGGTTTCTGCTGTTGCGCTGAGCGCCACCGTGAGCGCGAATGCGATGGCGAAAGATACCATTGCGCTGGTGGTCTCCACGCTTAATAACCCGTTCTTTGTCTCCCTGAAAGATGGTGCGCAAAAAGAGGCGGATAAGCTGGGCTATAACCTGGTTATTCTGGATTCACAGAATAACCCGGCGAAAGAACTGGCAAACGTTCAGGATTTAACGGTTCGCGGTACTAAAATACTGCTGATTAACCCGACGGACTCCGATGCCGTGGGTAATGCTGTGAAGATGGCTAACCAGGCGAAGATTCCGGTTATCACTCTCGACCGCGTAGCGTCTAAAGGTGAAGTGGTAAGCCATATTGCGTCTGATAACGTGCTGGGCGGCAAAATTGCGGGTGATTACATCGCGAAAAAAGCCGGTGAAGGCGCGAAAGTTATCGAGCTGCAGGGTATTGCCGGAACGTCCGCGGCGCGTGAGCGTGGCGAAGGTTTCCAGCAGGCCGTTGCGGCACATAAATTTAACGTACTGGCCAGCCAGCCGGCAGACTTCGACCGTACGAAAGGCTTGAACGTTATGCAGAACCTGCTGACCGCACATCCTGATGTGCAGGCTGTATTTGCCCAGAACGATGAAATGGCGCTGGGTGCATTGCGCGCACTGCAAACTGCGGGTAAATCTGATGTGATGGTGGTTGGATTTGACGGCACACCTGATGGCGAAAAAGCAGTAAATGATGGCAAACTGGCTGCGACTATTGCTCAGTTGCCGGATCAGATTGGCGCGAAAGGCGTTGAGACTGCGGATAAAGTCCTGAAAGGCGAGAAGGTTCAGGCTAAATATCCGGTTGACCTGAAGCTGGTCATCAAGCAGTAATACCGATTCAGGCCGCTCGTGGCCTGATGGAGACATAAATACGCCATCGTTAGATCTGGTTCTGAAGATGAAAGCGTAAAAAGAAAAGCAGGGCACGCGCCACCCTAACCCGGTGGCGCACTTTGACTTGGAATACCTAACATGAAAACCGCAGGCAACCTCGTTGTTCTTGGCAGCATTAATGCCGATCACATCCTCAACCTTAACTCTTTCCCGACACCGGGTGAAACCGTAACCGGTAGCCAATATCAGGTGGCGTTTGGCGGTAAAGGCGCGAATCAAGCGGTTGCTGCAGGGCGTAGTGGCGCGAATATCGCGTTCATTGCCTGTACGGGGGATGACGATATTGGCGAAAGTGTTCGTAAACAGTTAGCCCGCGATAATATTGATATTGCCCCGATTAGCGTTATTTCGGGTGAATCGACCGGTGTGGCGCTGATTTTTGTGAATGCTGAAGGTGAGAACGTTATCGGTATTCATGCCGGCGCGAATGCTGCTCTTTCTCCGGCGTTAGTAGAAGCACAGCGTGACCGTATTGCTCAGGCGTCTGCGTTACTGATGCAATTAGAATCACCGATCGAAAGCGTGTTGGCTGCGGCAAAGATAGCGCAGCAAAACAAGACTACGGTTGCCCTGAATCCAGCTCCGGCACGTGAACTATCCGACGAGTTGCTGGCGCTGGTGGATATTATTACCCCAAATGAAACCGAAGCTGAAAAGCTGACGGGGATCCGGGTAGAAAACGATGAAGATGCAGCCAAAGCGGCGCAGGCGTTGCACGCGAAGGGTATTCATACTGTACTGATTACCTTAGGTAGTCGTGGTGTGTGGGCCAGCGTAAACGGTGAAGGTCGTCGAGTGCCCGGGTTTAAAGTGGATGCTGTTGATACTATCGCTGCCGGAGATACCTTTAACGGCGCGTTAATCACGGCGTTACTGGAAGAGACTCCGCTATCGGAAGCCATCCGTTTTGCACATGCTGCCGCGGCGATTGCGGTCACACGTAAAGGTGCACAGCCTTCCGTTCCATGGCGTGAAGAAATCGAAGCGTTTTTAAGTCAACAGAGGTAACGCTTGGCTACAATGAAGGACGTTGCCCGCCTGGCGGGTGTTTCCACGTCGACGGTTTCTCACGTCATTAATAAAGATCGCTTTGTCAGTGAGGCGATCACTGACAAAGTTGATGCGGCGATCAAAGCGCTTAACTATGCGCCTTCCGCGTTGGCGCGTAGTCTCAAACTGAATCAGACCCGCACTATTGGCATGTTAATCACAGCCAGTACCAATCCCTTTTATTCTGAGCTGGTTCGTGGTGTTGAACGTAGCTGCTTTGAGCGCGGCTACAGCCTGGTGTTGTGCAACACCGAAGGTGATGAGCAGCGTATGAACCGTAATCTGGAAACCTTGATGCAAAAGCGGGTAGACGGCTTGCTACTGCTCTGCACGGAAACACATCAGCCTTCCAGAGAAATCATGCAGCGTTACCCTTCTATACCCACCGTTATGATGGACTGGTCGCCTTTTGATGGTGAAAGCGATCTGATTCAGGATAACTCCCTGTTAGGTGGGGATTTAGCCACCCAGCATCTTATCGAAAAAGGGTTTACGCGCATTGCCTGCATCACGGGCCCTCTGGATAAAACACCGGCGCGTCTGCGTCTGGAAGGGTATCGCGCGGCAATGAAGCGTGCAGGGCTGGCTATCCCGGACGGTTACGAGATCACCGGTGACTTCGAGTTTGGCGGTGGGTTTGAAGCTATGCAAACGCTGTTGTCGCATAAAGACCGCCCACAGGCTGTTTTTACCGGCAATGACGCGATGGCGGTTGGAGCATATCAGGCTTTATATCAGTCTGGATTGCGTATCCCGCAGGATATGGCGGTAGTCGGTTATGATGACATAGAACTGGCGCGCTATATGACGCCGCCGCTGACAACTATTCACCAACCGAAAGATGAGTTGGGCGAACTGGCCATTGATGTGTTAATCCACCGTATGGCACAGCCCGCATTGCAGCAGCAGCGCTTGCAGCTTACTCCTGTTCTGATGGCGCGGGGGTCGGTTTAGGCTTATGCCGCTCTTTGATCAGATTGCGCCCATCTTTGGCTCTTAACAGCATAAACATCAACGCCGATACGACGGTGATCGCGCCCATAGTAATAAAGGTATAGTGGAACTGTTCGACCGTATTGGTTCCTTCCATACCTTCGTAGATACGCAGGACCGCGGCACTGATGGCAACCCCTAAACTAATAGACAGCTGCTGCGTAACGGCTAAAACGCTGTTACCGCTGCTGGCGTTCTCATCAGTCAAATCTGCCAGAGTAATGGTATTCATCGAGGTAAACTGGGTGGACATTGCCATACCTAAAATGAACAGTGGCAGGATTAGCATCCAGACCGGCATGGCTGGAGACTGCAAAGAGAACTGTGCAATCATCAGGCCGATAAACACTGTAATACCGACCAGTGTGGTCCGGTAGCCGAGTCGGCGCAGTACCTGCGTCACCATCGATTTTGCCAGAATTGATCCCAGTGCTGTCGGAGCCATCATGCAACCGGCAATGAGTGCCGGGTATCCAAAGCCTACCTGCAGCATCAGTGGCATTAAGAAAGGTACGCATCCCGTCCCCAGGCGAGTAGCAAGGTTTCCGGCGATGCCAACAGAAAAGGTTCGCGTTTTAAAAATGGGAAGCGCAATCAATGGTGTCGGATGGCGACGCGCATGACGGATGTAGGCGAGAAGTAACACAATGCTGGCGAGAATAATGCCAAGTGCGACCCAACTGGCAACAAGTTTCTCGCCAAACAATTCAACACCGCTGGAAAACAGTACCAGGCTTAGACCAAAGAGAAAGAAACCGGTCATATCGAAGCCGCGGCGTGGTGTGGTGAAGTTCGGCATATATTTGCGGGCATAGAAGATACCGGCAATGCCGATGGGAATATTAATCAGGAAGATCCAGTGCCAACTGGCCCACGTTACCAGCACACCACCCAGTACCGGACCTAAAATCGGTCCAACAAGGCCGGGCATGGTCACGAAATTAAGCACGGGGAGTAGTTCGCTGCGCGGGTAAGCACGCAATAATGCCAGACGGGCAACTGGCATCATCATTGCGCCACCGATACCCTGTATCACGCGGAAAACCACCAGTTCACTTAATGAGCTGGAAAGTGCACAAGCTAACGACCCCAACGTAAACAGGCTAACGGCAATCATAAATACGCGCCGGGTCCCGAATCTGTCAGCCAACCATCCACTCACCGGGATCAGCATAGCGACTGTCAGGGTATAGCTGATAATGGCTGACTGCATGGCAAGCGGGGAGCGGTTAAGACTATGTGCTATTGCGGGTAAGGCCGTGTTGAGGATAGTGGCATCTAATGCCTGCATAAAAAAGGCCATGGCGGCTATCCATGGCAATCCAGCCATACTGCGCGATTTCTTTTCTGACATAGATTATTTATCCGGGAGCTCGTTCGGTGCTATCAGTAATGCCTGACAAGCGGCAAATGCGCGTTCGCCATCGCTATCTTCTATTGCATCGACAATGGCCTGGTGCAAATCCAGCTTGACCACATCGTTATAGGTAATCGACGTAAAGTAGGTCTGATAAACGGAATGGAACAATGATGCGAAGGATATCAGGAATGGATTCGCGCTCATTTCATAAATGTGCTCATGCCAGGCAATATCAACTTCAATCCAACGTTCGCGTCTGAAGTTTCTTTTCAGCTCGACCATCTCTTCCATTAATGTATTGAGATGGGCTTTCTGCTCTGCTGTACCAATCGTCGCAGCCAGTAAACAAGCTTGAGGTTCCAGGCTAATACGCATCACCAGAAAGTGCTTAATGACCTGTGGGAAATTATCTTCCGTCATCCACCAGGTGAGCAGCTCCTGATCGAGGAAGTTCCAGTTTGCCTGCGGCATAACGCGTGTACCAATACGTGGGCGCGGTAATACCATACCTTTAGCCGTTAATGTCTTAACTGCTTCCCTTACCGCAGTTCGGCTCACGCCAAACTGATCGCCCAGCTCAATTTCACCTGGCAGGATAGCGCCGGGTGCGTATTCACCTTTTAATATTCTCTGAGCCAGCTTTTCTGCCAGAACATAGGAAAGATTCTTTTGGGCAGCTATCTGTTGGGCATTTAAAGGCATGAATGTTCTTCCTTACGCTTTTTCTTATTCATTAGTATGCCATCAGGGAGTGTGATTGCGGCTGCAAAAACGGCAAATTGCTTATTTTATGGCATGTTAATGGTTGTTTTGGTGAAAAAATACGCATTCGGAAAGTTATTTTAAATTTCCCCTTGTCAGCCTGAAATAACTCCCTATAATGCGCCTCCACTGACACGGAACAACGGATTACACGCCGCCGGGTCAGCGGGGTTCCACTGAGAACCTCACGAAGAAAAGCGAAATTAAATGCTTGACTTCGTAGCGGGATGGCGTAATATGCACACCCCGCGCCGCTGAGAAAAAGCGAAGCGGCACTGCT
>NZ_JANEWL010000092.1:0-18913 GCF_028069815.1 Citrobacter sp. Awk 2 | reverse complement strand
ATTCCTTCCGGTACTTTATTTAATATAAATTAAATAAGCTTATTTGTACTTGTGAACTCTATTTTCCCCGCAGTATGATCTCCCTGTTTTAACTGGAGTAATATTAATCCTATTTGTTAAATTGATAGAATATTAAAGTTTATATAATGGAGTTTATAATGGAAGGAAAATTGACCGTTCGTGCTTTACTGCTCTCCTCATTAATATTTACGGGTCAGGTAATGGCTGCGGATGGGACTGTACATTTTCTCGGTGAGATCGTTGACAGTACCTGTGAGGTGACTACCGATACAAAAGATCAGGTTGTTGAGCTAGGTAAAGTTAATAAAACCTCATTTTCTGGTGTGGATAGTACCGCTGCACCAGCATCATTTAGCATCAAGCTGGAAAAATGTCCTGAGACTTACACGAAAGCAGCTGTTCGCTTTGATGGTACAGAGGTTGGTGATGGCAATCTGGCTATTGGCAACCCGTTAACGGATGTCACGCCTGGCGACTATACTGGGGATGCCGCTGATCCACTGGTTGCTACTGGCGTCGGGATTCGTATTTATAACCGTGACGATAACTCTCAGGTTAAACTGTTTAATGATTCATCCTGGTCAAATATTCAGTCAGGTGAGGTGGAGTTAAAGTTTATTGCTCGTTATATTCAGGTTGCTGATGCTGTGACGGCAGGAACCGCGAATGCCGACTCTCAGTTTACCGTTGAATATCAAAAATAAATAATCCTGAACGTATTTATCATCAGGCAGTAGAGCCTGTTATATGGTGATGGTGTTATTACGTTATCTGTTAATTGATTAGTAATGGAATCATTAATATTTCGGGCTCTTTTTTAAGGATGAAAAGATGTTTTGGCGTATCCTTTTGGCGTTGTTGACTGTTACCTTTCTCTCGCAGGTAAATGCCGGTATTGTAGTTGGTGGAACACGGTTGATTTATCCTGGCGATAAGTCAGATGTTACCCTCTCCGTATTTAATAAAGAAACTAAAACGCCTTACCTGCTTCAGGTCTGGGTTGATCCTTTTGATAAAAAAGACAAAACAAAACCACCTTTTATCGCTATTCCTCCCGTTTCCCGACTGGAACCTGGACAGGAAAAAGTTTTACGCATTATCAAATCACCGGGAGAGTTACCGGGCGATCGCGAATCCGTTTTTTGGTTAAACGTGAAGAGTATTCCACCCACTGCTGGTGATAAAAGCCAGGGGGGTAGCACGCTGGAAATTGCTATTAAAGCTCGAATTAAACTGTTCTGGCGCCCTGCGTCAGTCCACTTAATCCCGGAACGAGCGGCTAAAGAGATTATATTCAGCCGCCAGGGTAATAAGCTAATCGTCAAAAACCCAACAGCGATTCACGTCAATATCATGGACGTGCTTGTGAATGGAAAAGATGTGCCTCTCAATATGATCCCACCCTTTACAACATTAACGCTGGTGATGCCTTCAGGAACAGCGGGGAGCACGTTGACCTGGAGATTTATCAATGATTACGGGGCGATAAGTGCGCCGTTAAAGCAACAGCTATAACGAAGGATAACGCCAATGTGTCATCTTCGTTATGTCGATATCTTTTTTGGCTGTGCCGCTTTGGGGTTTTCTCAGATCGTTATGGCGCAAGATACCGTTTTTAACCCCGCCTTGCTTGAAATCGATCACCCCATGAATGTGGATATTCGCCAGTTCGATCGCCAGAATGCGTTACCGCCCGGCGAGTATAAGGTGGATGTATTTATCAACGACCGGTTATTTGAAAGCCGTACGATATCTTTTGTTCAGGATGCGGCAGGCGCGACACTTCATCCCTGTTTTGTTGATGTAAAGGAGGCGCTGAGAGCTTTTGGGGTAAAAGTAGATGCGCTGAAATCACTCACTCAAATCGATGAGAAACAGTGTCGGGATCCTGAACCGTTAATCCCCGGTTCGCAATGGGTGCTGGATGGCGAGAAGTTAGCGCTGCGTATCAATATTCCACAGCTTTATCTCGATCTTGCCGCGCGAGATTACATTCCCCCTTCTCGTTGGGATGAGGGGATTAACGCGCTAATGGTGAACTATGATTTCTCCGGGAGTAAAACACTACGATCTGATTATCAGGATGATGACTATTACTACCTGAACCTGCAAAACGGTCTCAATCTGGGTGCCTGGCGTTTGCGCAACTACAGCACGCTCAACACGACGGATGGCCAGGCCAGCTATCATTCGGTTTCGTCATATATCCAGCGCGATATAGCGGCACTGCGTAGCCAGATAATGCTGGGTGATGCCTGGACGGCCAGTGATATTTTCGACAGCGCCCAGATTCGCGGCATTCGTCTATATACCGATGCGGATATGCTGCCAGATAGTATGAACGGCTTTGCTCCTACGGTTCGAGGTATCGCAAAAAGCAATGCGACCGTCATTATCCGACAAAGCGGATATGTCATTTATCAGTCCGCTGTGCCACAGGGTGCTTTTGAGATTACCGATCTGAGTACGGCGAATACGGGCGGCGATCTGGATGTTACGGTTAAAGAAGAAGATGGCAGTGAGCAGCACTTTACACAGCCGTATGCCTCTCTGGCGATCTTAAAGCGTGAAGGGCAAACAGATGTGGATTTCAGCGTTGGTGAACTGCGTGCGGAGGACCATTTTACACCGAATGTCGCTCAGGGGCAGATTCTGCACGGTCTGCCGTGGGGAATGACTATTTATGGTGGTGCACAACTGGCGAATGATTATCGTGCGCTGGCGCTTGGCGTAGGCAAGGATTTAGGGGCGTTGGGGGCACTCTCGTTTGATGTTACCCATGCGCACGCATATTTTGCGGCTGGTGATGACGAAACTGGGCAATCGTATCGCTTTCTCTATTCCAAGCGTTTTGATGAAACAGATACTAACTTTCGGCTGGTGGGATATCGCTATTCCACAAAGGGATACTACACGCTTAACGAATGGGCATCGCGACAAAACGATGCCAGCGATTTTTGGGTTTATGGTAACCGCCGCAGCCGTGTAGAAGGGACGTGGACGCAAAATTTTGGTCAGCAAGGCGGCAATGTATATATCACCCTTAGCCGGCAGCAGTACTGGCAAACGGATGAGGTCGAACGTCTTGTGCAAATGGGATACAGCAATACCTGGCATCGTGTCTCATGGAGCATCTCATGGAATTATTCCGATTCACTTGACCATTATTCCACTTCAACAAACACCAACAACAGCAACGCCAGCAAAGAACAGATTTATATGTTCACCGTCTCTGTTCCGTTGTCAGGATGGATGGACGGCAGCTATGTGGATTACTCCCTGAATCAGGATAATCATGGTAACAGCACCCACAGTGTCGGTCTTGGCGGCTCGTTACTTGAAGGGCGCAACCTCTCCTGGAATCTGCAACAGTCTTATGACAACAGTGGTTCCAGCTACAACGGCAATATGAGTCTGGCCTATGACGGTACTTATGGCTCGGTTAATGGTGCTTATGCCTGGAGTCAGGAGACTGAACGCTTTAGCTACGGTGTTAAAGGTGGCGTGATGCTCCACGGTGATGGCATTACATTGTCGCAAGAACTGGGTGAAACGGTAGCACTGGTACAGGCTCCCGGTGCGGAGGGTCTGAAGGTTGAGAATACGACAGGTGTGGCGACGGACTGGCAAGGCTACACCGTGAAGACGCAATTAACGCCATATGATGAAAACCGTGTCGCTATCGACAGTGATTATTTTTCACAGGCTAACGTTGAGTTGGATAACACCGTAGTTAACGTCGTGCCAACGCGTGGTGCCGTTGTGAAGGCTGCATTTACGACGCATGTTGGTTATCGAATTTTATTTGATGCGCGCCTGGCTGGCGGAAAAGCGGTTCCTTTTGGTGCCATTGCTACGGCTCAACTGGACTCCGGTGTAGTCACTGGAATTGTTGGTGATAATGGTGAGTTATACCTTGCCGGGATGCCGGAAAAAGGGGACTTCCAGTTGGTCTGGGGAGAAGGGGGCGCAAAACGCTGTCATGCGGCATACCAGGTTGATCAACAGGGAATGAATGGACTAATTCAGGTTCCAGTAACCTGCCAGTGAGAAGGATATCATGATGAAAATAGGGTATTACGCCTACTGTGTGGCGTTATTTTTGATGGGAACGTCGACTGGCTATGCGGCTGTTGCGGGAACGTGTGAAACAACATCCGGTACGCATATACTTAGTCTGACTTTCCCACTGACACAAGTCTCCGCGGATAAAAATGTAGCGGGAACGACGTTGATGAATGTGGCCGATGCGACTTCCAGTGAAAGTTATAATATCCAGTGTACCTGCGATGTGGCGCATCGTGATGGGACGTATCACGAAGTTTACTATACCGCCGATCCTGCACCTGGCATGGTCTATAGCCAAACGACTAATGGGTTATCTTTTTACTCCCTTAATGATTATCTGGATGTGGGTACAAAAATTTATATCATAAATGCGGGTTATACCGGCGTGCCTTTTGAGAATGTCTCTAATCAGGTTGCGGCGACAACTTCGCACACCTGTGAAGGGATGAGTACAAATGCGAAAAGCGTCACTCTCGATACAGGCACCGACGCCCGACTTTCCTTCCATCTGAAGCACTCTATTACTGGTGTAGTGGTCATTCCTTCAACAGATATTGCTGTGTTATATGCCGGGCTTTCCAGTACCTCGTCGCGGGGCGATATTATCGCGAAGGTCAGAATTAAAGGAAGTTTGGTGGCTCCGCAGTCCTGTACGATCAACGGTGGACAAGATATTACCGTGGATTTTGATGCCATCCCGGCGTCTGATTTTTCTCAGGTGGCCGGGCAGGCTATTACCACGCGCAAAATCACTAAAATGGTGGATGTCGAGTGCACCGGCATGGGCGACGACAGAACGCAGGGTGTAGATGTTTCATTCAATGCCACTGAGCTGGGCAGCGATAGTTCAATAATGGCAACCAGCAATGAAGACGTGGGGATTAAGATCTACAACAAAAACAATGTGGCTATTGATGTTAACGGTGGATCGCTGCCAACAGATATGGACCGAACCACACTGTTAGGACATAAAAATGGTTCAGTGACCTTTTCGGCGGCGCCTGCCAGCCTGACGGGCTCCCGACCAAAACCGGGCATATTTACCGCAACGGCAACACTGACTATTGAATTCACTAACTAACCCATCAGCGGCTGTTTATGACAGCCGTTGTCATATTTCCCCTTCGGAACCTGACCTTCCTCAAAAAAAACATGATAAAAAATGAACGCCTTGTGAATTAATGGCTATATTTTTCATGTGGTTACAATCATCTATTTCGTTGTCATAAAACTGTCATATTTCGTACATTTAACTGTCACCTGTTTGTCCTATTTTGCTCATCGTAGCCACTAAACAATGATTTACGAAAATCTTGCAGGAGACATTATGAAAGTTATGCGTACCACTGTCGCAACTGTTGTCGCCGCGACCTTATCTATGAGCGCGTTCTCTGCCTTTGCTGCAGCGAGCCTGACAGGTGCTGGTGCAACTTTTCCTGCGCCAGTGTATGCCAAATGGGCTGATACTTATCAGAAAGAGACCGGTAGCAAAGTAAACTACCAGGGTATCGGCTCCTCCGGTGGTGTAAAACAAATTACCGCAAATACCGTTGATTTCGGTGCATCAGATGCGCCGTTATCTGACGAGAAGTTGGCTCAGGAAGGCCTGTTCCAGTTCCCGACAGTGATCGGCGGTGTGGTGCTGGCGGTGAATATCCCTGGCCTGAAGTCCGGTGAGCTGGTGCTTGACGGTAAAACCTTGGGCGATATCTACCTCGGCAAAATTAAGAAGTGGGATGATGAAGCCATCACCAAACTGAACCCGGGTCTGAAGCTGCCTTCTCAGAACATTGCCGTTGTGCGTCGTGCAGATGGTTCCGGTACCTCCTTCGTCTTCACCAGCTACCTGGCGAAAGTGAACGAAGAGTGGAAATCTAAAATTGGCGCAGGCTCTACCGTGAACTGGCCGACCGGTCTGGGCGGTAAAGGTAACGACGGTATCGCTGCGTTCGTACAGCGTCTGCCAGGCTCTATCGGCTACGTTGAGTATGCTTATGCTAAGCAGAACAACCTGGCATACACCAAACTGGTTTCTGCTGATGGCAAACCGGTAAGCCCGACAGAAGAAAACTTTGCCAATGCGGCTAAAGGTGCTGACTGGAGCAAAACCTTCGCTCAGGATCTGACGAACCAGAAAGGTGACAATGCGTGGCCAATCACTTCCACCACCTTCATCCTGGTTCATAAAGAGCAGAAGAAACCAGAGCAAGGCGTTGAAGTGCTGAAATTCTTTGACTGGGCATATAAAAATGGCGGCAAACAGGCTAACGACCTGGATTACGCCAGCTTGCCGGATAGCGTGGTTGAGCAGATTCGTGCTGCATGGAAGACCAACGTGAAAGACAGCAGCGGTAAAGCGCTGTACTAACAGGATATTTTTGACGAAGATGGCGGGTGGCGCTGGCGCTTTCCCGCCCTACGGTTCATCCTGTAGGCCCGGTAAGCGCCAGCGCCACCGGGCATATTCGTAAGACGTCTCAAACAGAAGAGTGATTTATGGCTGCAACCAAGCCTGCTTTTAACCCACCGGGTAAAAAGGGTGACATGATATTCAGCGCGCTGGTAAAACTGGCTGCGCTGATTGTGCTATTGATGTTGGGTGGCATTATTGTCTCTCTGATCATCTCCTCCTGGCCAAGCATCCAGAAATTTGGTTTCTCATTCCTTTGGACCAAAGACTGGGATGCGCCAAATGATATCTACGGTGCACTGGTACCGATTTACGGTACGTTGGTCACCTCACTTATCGCACTGCTGATCGCCGTTCCGGTGAGTTTCGGCATTGCCTTGTTCCTGACGGAACTTGCACCTGGCTGGCTGAGACGCCCGCTGGGTATCGCTATTGAACTGCTGGCGGCGATCCCGAGTATCGTTTACGGCATGTGGGGTCTGTTTATCTTTGCCCCGCTGTTTGCGACGTATTTCCAGGAGCCGGTCGGTAATATTCTTTCCAACATTCCGTTTGTTGGCGCACTGTTCGCTGGCCCGGCATTTGGTATCGGTATTCTGGCTGCTGGCGTGATCCTCGCCATCATGATCATCCCGTACATTGCGGCGGTTATGCGTGATGTATTCGAGCAAACGCCGGTACTGATGAAAGAGTCAGCCTACGGTATTGGCTGTACTACCTGGGAGGTTATCTGGCGTATCGTTCTGCCGTTCACCAAAAACGGTGTGATTGGCGGCGTAATGCTGGGTCTGGGTCGCGCGCTGGGTGAAACCATGGCGGTGACCTTTATCATCGGTAACACCTACCAACTCGACAGCGCATCGCTGTATATGCCGGGCAACAGTATCACCTCTGCGCTGGCAAACGAATTTGCTGAAGCGGAATCGGGTCTGCATGTTGCGGCACTGATGGAACTGGGTCTGATCCTGTTTGTGATCACCTTCATCGTACTGGCAGCGTCTAAGTTCATGATCATGCGCCTTGCGAAAAACGAGGGGGCACGCTAATGGCTACGCTGGAAATGCAAAACACCGCCGCACTGGCAGAATCACGCCGTAAAATGCAGGCGCGTCGACGTCTGAAGAACCGCATCGCGCTGACGCTCTCGATGGCGACGATGGCATTTGGTCTGTTCTGGCTTATCTGGATCCTGATGTCCACGATTACCCGTGGCATTGACGGTATGTCGCTGGCACTGTTCACCGAAATGACCCCGCCGCCGAACACCGCGGGTGGTGGTCTGGCGAACGCGCTTGCCGGTAGCGGACTGTTAATTCTGTGGGCGACCGTGTTTGGTACACCGCTCGGTATTATGGCGGGCATCTACCTGGCGGAATACGGACGTAAGTCCTGGCTGGCTGAAGTCATCCGCTTTATCAACGATATCCTGTTGTCTGCACCATCGATTGTGGTCGGTCTGTTCGTTTACACCATCGTGGTGGCAAAAATGGAACACTTCTCCGGCTGGGCGGGCGTGATTGCGCTGGCGCTGCTGCAGGTACCTATCGTTATTCGAACCACTGAGAACATGCTCAAACTGGTGCCGGATAGTCTGCGAGAAGCCGCCTATGCGTTGGGTACACCAAAGTGGAAGATGATTTCCGCGATCACCCTGAAGGCGTCTGTGTCGGGCATTATTACCGGTATTCTGCTGGCAATTGCCCGTATTGCTGGTGAAACGGCTCCGCTGCTGTTTACGTCGCTCTCCAACCAATTCTGGAGCACTGACATGATGCAGCCAATCGCCAACCTGCCGGTCACTATCTTTAAGTTTGCGATGAGCCCATTTGCTGAATGGCAGCAACTGGCCTGGGCTGGGGTACTGATTATTACCCTGTGCGTACTGCTGCTGAACATTCTGGCGCGCGTGATTTTCGCGAAGAAGAAACACGGTTAATTTTTACGGCGTGGCTGATGCGGCGCCGGATGAGGAAGAGATTGAAATGAGTATGGTTGATACTGCCCCAGGTAAGATTCAGGTTCGTGATTTGAACTTCTACTATGGCAAATTCCATGCCCTGAAGAACAT
Organism: Citrobacter sp. Awk 2; assembly: GCF_028069815.1. Lineage (NCBI taxonomy): Bacteria > Pseudomonadati > Pseudomonadota > Gammaproteobacteria > Enterobacterales > Enterobacteriaceae > Citrobacter > Citrobacter sp. Awk 2. The sequence continues at coordinate 10,346 of NZ_JANEWL010000092.1, read as the reverse complement.
CAACCTGGATATTGCGAAGAACCAGGTAACGGCGTTTATCGGGCCGTCAGGCTGTGGTAAATCAACGCTGCTGCGTACCTTCAACAAAATGTTTGAACTGTACCCGGAGCAGCGTGCGGAAGGTGAAATCCTGTTGGATGGTGACAATATTCTCACCAATACCCAGGATATCGCGCTGCTGCGTGCCAAAGTCGGCATGGTTTTCCAGAAGCCAACGCCGTTTCCGATGTCTATCTACGACAATATTGCGTTTGGCGTGCGTCTGTTTGAGAAGCTTTCCCGTGCCGATATGGACGAACGCGTGCAGTGGGCGTTGACCAAAGCCGCACTGTGGAATGAAACCAAAGATAAATTACACCAGAGCGGATACTCTCTCTCCGGTGGTCAGCAGCAGCGTTTGTGCATTGCGCGTGGTATCGCCATTCGCCCGGAAGTGCTTCTGCTTGATGAACCGTGTTCAGCGCTTGACCCGATCTCCACCGGGCGTATTGAAGAGCTGATCACTGAGCTGAAAGAGGATTACACCGTCGTTATCGTCACCCACAACATGCAGCAGGCTGCGCGTTGTTCTGACCATACGGCGTTTATGTACCTGGGCGAGTTGATTGAGTTCAGCAACACGGACGATCTGTTCACCAAACCCGCGAAGAAACAAACAGAAGACTACATTACTGGCCGCTACGGTTGATATGCCCGGGCATCTGGAGAAATGATGGATAACCTTAACCTTAATAAACATATTTCCGGTCAGTTCAACGCTGAACTGGAGAGCATTCGTACCCAGGTGATGACCATGGGCGGCATGGTTGAGCAGCAGCTTTCTGATGCGATTACCGCCATGCACAATCAGGACAGCGATCTGGCGAAGCGCGTCATTGAGGGCGATAAAAACGTCAACATGATGGAAGTGGCGATTGATGAAGCCTGCGTGCGTATCATCGCCAAACGTCAGCCGACAGCGAGCGACCTGCGCCTGGTGATGGCGATCATCAAAACCATCGCTGAGCTGGAGCGTATTGGTGACGTCGCGGATAAAATCTGCCGTACTGCGCTGGAGAAATTCTCCCAGCAGCATCAACCGCTGTTGGTCAGTCTGGAGTCGCTGGGCCGTCACACCGTGCAGATGTTGCACGACGTGTTGGATGCCTTTGCGCGTATGGATCTGGATGAGGCGGTACGTATCTACCGTGAAGATAAGAAAGTCGACCAGGAATATGAAGGCATTGTGCGCCAGCTGATGACCTACATGATGGAAGACCCGCGCACCATTCCAAGCGTGCTGACCGCGCTGTTTTGCGCGCGTTCTATCGAGCGTATCGGTGACCGTTGTCAGAATATCTGCGAATACATTTTCTACTTCGTGAAGGGGCAAGATTTCCGTCACGTGGGCGGGGATGAGCTGGATAAGCTGCTGGCGGGTAAAGATCCGAAGGAATAGCGGCTTGTTGCGTTCGCCGGGATCCCTCGGCGTCGCTATTGTAGGCCGGATAAGGCGTTAAGCCGCATCCGGCATTCTGCGCCATTCGCCCGGTGGCGCATGCTTACCGGGCCTACAAAAAATTACCGCGTAATATCCCAACCCCGCGCCTTCCACAATTCCGGCAACTGTGCCAAATCGGTAAAGGTCGTCACTTTAGGATGATCGATCGGTTTGTTGTGCGGATCGGCGCAGAAGTAAAAAACCTCCATTCCTGCAGCAATCCCCGCCTGGGCACCCGCACTGGAGTCATCGACCAGGATACAGTTCTCAACGTTGACGTTCATCGCTTTCGCCGCATGGAACATCAGTGCCGGGTCAGGCTTCCAGCGCTGAATATCATAACCGCTGAACAGTAAATCAGGAAAATGATGCAACATGCCCAGCTTACCCAATGAATGCTGCATTTTGCTGACCGGACCGTTAGACACCACGCACATTGGCACAGCCATGCTGTCCAGCAGCGTGTTCGCACCAGCAATGACTTCCAGCTCGGTATCGAACAGACGTGCGACCTCAGCACGGTAAACCGGTTCTAACTCGGCTTTTGCCAGTTCGACACCGTGTTCTTCGTTAATAATGTCGATGATTTCGTAGAGCTTTACCCCCTTGAAGCGTTTAAACGTCTCTTCAAGATCGAGCGTAATGCCGAACGCCTGGAACATGCTGACATACGCGCGAGAACAAATTACTTCACTGTCGACAAGGGTACCGTCACAGTCAAAAAATACGGCTTCTATCTGGGACATGTCATTTCCATTTTAACAAGTTTAACGTTTTCGTAATGCATATTGGGGGGACGCAATCGTTGCCGTATAAGCAAAATCAATGAAAAAAGTTGCTCATAACCCAACCCTATTGTCGCATTTTGGTATAGGATAGCGACGAATTTTCCCTCCTTGTTCGGAAATTGATAATGAGTCAACAACACACAACCCAGGCTTCTGGCCAGGGGATGCTGGAACGCGTGTTCAAACTGCGCGAGCATGGCACGACGGCACGGACCGAAGTGATCGCCGGTTTAACCACCTTCCTGACGATGGTGTATATCGTTTTTGTTAACCCGCAAATTCTTGGCGTAGCTGGCATGGACACCAGCGCCGTCTTTGTTACCACCTGTCTTATTGCTGCATTTGGTAGCATCCTGATGGGGCTGTTTGCCAACCTGCCGGTTGCGCTGGCACCTGCCATGGGTCTGAACGCATTCTTTGCCTTCGTGGTGGTCGGTGCGATGGGGCTGTCATGGCAGATTGGTATGGGCGCGATCTTCTGGGGCGCAATTGGTCTGCTGCTGCTGACGATTTTCCGCGTACGCTACTGGATGATTGCGAATATCCCGGTCAGTCTGCGCGTGGGCATCACCAGCGGTATCGGCCTGTTCATCGGCATGATGGGGCTGAAAAATGCCGGTGTTATTGTTGCGAACAAAGACACGCTGGTTTCCATCGGTAACCTGACTTCCCATAGCGTGCTGTTGGGGATTCTGGGCTTCTTTATCATCGCGATTCTGGCATCACGCAACATTCACGCGGCAGTGCTGATCTCCATTATTGTGACCACGCTGTTAGGGTGGATGTTGGGTGATGTTCATTACAGCGGTATCGTTTCTGCACCGCCGAGCGTCACGTCTGTTATTGGTCATGTTGACCTGGCGGGGTCATTTAACATTGGTCTGGCGGGCGTTATTTTCTCGTTCATGCTGGTGAACCTGTTTGACTCCTCCGGTACGTTGATTGGCGTCACAGATAAAGCGGGTTTGGCAGATGCCAAGGGCAAGTTCCCGCGCATGAAGCAGGCTCTGTTTGTCGATAGCGTGTCGTCTGTTACCGGTGCGTTTATCGGTACTTCTTCCGTTACCGCATATATTGAATCCTCTTCCGGGGTTTCTGTCGGTGGACGTACAGGTCTGACAGCCGTGGTTGTCGGTCTGCTGTTCCTGCTGGTTATCTTCCTGTCACCGTTGGCGGGAATGGTGCCGGGCTATGCCGCAGCGGGTGCGCTGATTTACGTGGGCGTATTGATGACGTCCAGCCTGTCGCGCGTGAAGTGGGATGATCTGACTGAAGCTGTTCCGGCGTTTATTACCGCTGTGATGATGCCGTTTAGCTTCTCCATCACTGAAGGCATCGCGCTGGGCTTTATTTCCTACTGCGTGATGAAAATTGGTACTGGCCGTTTCCGCGATCTCAGCCCGTGCGTCATCGTTGTTGCGCTGCTGTTTGTGTTGAAGATTGTGTTTATCGACGCGCATTAATCGCTGTCTATTCGACCATAGCAAAACAAGCCCAGCATATCGCTGGGCTTTTTCTTTTACGCTTTTACGCGCTGAATATAATCACCGAACGCGGTCAGTTGGCCAGTCAGATGGTCCAGCGTGCTTTGGTCGATCACTTCGCCGGTCTGCGGGTCTACTTTATTCTGAATAACGCCGCCCATAAACTCTGGCTTGTTCATCACCATCGCATCGAGGAATACCAGAATTTGGCGCAGATGATACTGACAGCGAGCGCCGCCAATGGCGCCCATTGAGCTGGTTTGGATCAGCACCGGTTTGCCTGATAATGGTTGATCGGGCAGACGAGACAGCCAGTCGATGGCGTTTTTCAGCCCGCCAGGAACAGAATAGTTGTATTCCGGCGTGACGATAACGACGCCATCAGCCTTCCTGATTTGTTCCGCCAGCGCTTCTACACTTGCCGGAAACCCCTCTTCCTGCTGAAGGTCGGCATCGTACAGAGGAATATCCCCAATCGACGGTAACGCATTCACTTCCATCCCCGCGGGGGCAATTTTTGGCAGCGTACGGGCAACCATTCCATTAAACGAACCCTTGCGCAGGCTCCCCAGTAACGTAACAACATTCAATGTTTCAGACATGGTTACTCCTGTTTCATCATGAAGGTCAAATCAGTTAAGCGTATGGCTTTTTGCTGCGGATAATTGTGAAAACCGGATCAGGCGACCCGTTGGCTCATTCGCGCGGGTCTGGATATCAGGCAAGCTTTTCCAGTCCTGTTTACCATCAAACTCCCAAACCTTGAGTTTTTCAATGGTTGGCGTGACCGCGACCGACCACACCAGCACATCTTCGGCATCGCAAATGGCTTCTATCTGCGTAACGTGAGCACATCTCAGACGGCCCGCACCCGGTAATAGCTGGAGTTCACGTGGATCGTCATTGCACACGTCGCCAGTGAGCTTGAGAACGCTCTGGCGTAACGTAATGAGTTGAGCACGTGCTTCATTGGGGTCGTTTTGGTTATTGATCCACAGATTTTCGTTGCTGGAAAAGCGGTAGGTTTCTGTAGCATTCGGGGTATGAAACCCGCGGGTTGCTCGCTGAAGCTCCATATCCAGGCCGCATGAACCCTCTGTGGTAATCGCGACGCCGACGATATTCCCGGCATAGGAAATCGAAAAACCAGGCAGGTTTTTATCGCGAAAAATGGGTTTCCCTTTCGCCTCGGTAACAATCTCAGGCAATGTGCTGGTGCCGTAAAGCATAAACATCAGTTCAGCGAGAAGGCTTCGGGAGGCCAGAAAGCGTGTTCGGCGGTGAGTGGGGAGATTTCTTGCTTCAAAATGACATGGAGTAGGGAGACGAACTGAAACCAGGTGTCCCTCCGTAAGAATCCCTCTGGCAAAATGTGTCGCCATTTTTCGCTCCGTGATTAATGGTCCGTGATTATTATCAGAGTAACATTTACGCAGCTTATAGGCAGGCTTTACTGCCCAAAAAGTAAACGGAATCGGGATACATTACGCGACATTTACATTTCCACAGCCAGGGAGGTCAATAAAACAACAATATAGCAAAGGATCTTCATGACATCTCGCGATAGAGTGCCTTGATCGTCTCTTTCAGCCATACGATCTTAGGATTGTGGCTGTTGCGTTTATGCCAAAGGAGGGTGAACGGTACGCGCATTTTTTCCAGTTGCGCAGCATCAAAAGGCATTGGACGTGCCACGAGCGGAAGCTGGTGGAGTTGGTTGTAACGCTGACAATAGACCGGGGCGGTGGCTATTAATGCGTGATCGGGCTGCGCGGCCATAAACAGCGACTGTTCAAAGCCCGGGAGACACAATGCGATGTTACGCGCACGCCCCATCTCCTGAAGCACATCGTCCAGTGCCCAGGTGTCGCTCTGCTCCCAGCTAATGCTGATATGGGGATAGCGCAGGAATGTTTCCAGATTCCACTCTTCCTGCAATGCAGGATGGTCTTCACGTAACCAGACGCAGGGGAGATCGGAAAACAGGACCTCGTGGTCGATCGATAACGGTAGCAGACTCAGCAATTCTCGTGAGCGCGGGTGACTTTCACGCCCGGTAAAGCCGATATCGACCTCGCCACGGATAATAGCATCCAGCGAATCGTAATCCCAGTTGCGCACTTTGATCGTTGCCTGTGGATAACGCTGGTAGATCTGTTGGGAGAGCGCGTTAAACATGATCATCACCAGCGGCGTTTCAGCCACCAAATCAAACTTCAGCCCACGTGGTGCTTCATGGTGTGGCTTATCGAGCAATTGATTGCCCATCTGCATCCACTCCGCCAGGCTCTGTTCCATGTTGAGCATCAGCGGCGTTGGTGTCAGCCCCAGCGGGGTGTTAACAAACAACGGATCGTCAAACCAGGCCCTCAGCTTCGACAGCGATTTGCTGACCGCCGACGGCGTGACGTTCATCCGTTTGGCGGTTTTAGTGACACTGCGTTCCTGCATCAACAACTGCAGGCAGAGCAGCAAATTAAGATCGAGACTGCTGAGGGATTTCTTCATGAGTTGGCGTGGACCGGTTTGGTGCAACAGTGATAATCAGCATGATACTCACTATGCTACAGCCAATCAGAATCCCGATCAGCATATTCAGCGCATCGAGACCGAGGATGGCGGCCAACCAAATCCATAACGATGAACCGCAAACCTGGGCAATGCCTAATGCCGAGCTGGCGACGCCTGCGCGCAGCGAGAATGGCCCCAGCGCCTGGCTCATGGCAACGCCGAAACCGACTGAGAATCCGGCGCAGATTAAGGTTAACCCGAACAACGTTACAGCGTGCGTACTGGCAAGAGTTAACACGATGCCCGCAGCTAGGAACAATACCTGTGAAGTCAGCATCAGGATGCGGGGTTTAAAAATGCTCAGTGCGAATGGCGTTGAGAAGGAGACCGCCATACTGACACCCGCGGTCATCGCCATTGTCGTGGCGTACTCACCGCGGTCAAAACCCATCACTTCCATCAGCAGCACCGGAGAGGTATTCACAAAGGTCAGGATGACCGACACGCTGAGGGTGGTAATTGCCAGGCGGCTAAGGAAAAAGCGGTTTACCAGTGATTCGGTGGTTTGGTTCTTTTGCACAGATGCCGGGAGCGTCGTTGGGCGCGATTCTCGCAGGATAAACACTGATAGCAGGCAAACGACCACACCCATACCCATCATCGTGTAGAACAGGCTCTGCCAGGGGTATTTGAGCATAATCAGATGCCCCATCACCGGAGCCAGTACCGGCACGATACAAGTGATACCGTTTAGCAGCGACAGCACCTTCGCACGGCGGCGATCGTCGAGTGTATCGCGCAGGATGGCGAAGGCCACCACGTAGCAGCAACCTGCCCCGATGCCCTGAACAAAACGGCCGACCAGGAACGGCGTACCGCTCTCGGCGAATGAACATAAGGCCGAGGCGATAATAAAGATCACCGCACCGACAATGGCGACCGGTTTACGACCCGACTGGTCAGCAATTTTACCGGCGAACAACATTGCCGTCGCCATCCCCGCCAGGTAGACCGAGAACGCGATATGCAACTGAGCCTCGCTGGCTTGTAAATCGGCAGCAATACGGGGCAATCCCACCAGATACATATCAATCCCGGCGGGATAAAGGAGAACCAGGGCAAAACTGCAGATTAGAAAGCGTGTCATAGCGACCTCATGAGGAAAGTGGCGCTAAGAATACGGGGAGAGGAATGTCTGTGCGAGTTGCCATTTGGACAACAGTGATTTCCTTATGGGAAATCACTGTTGCCGTATCCGGCCTACGGGGCCTGTAGGCCCGTTAAGCATCGTGCCACCGGGTAACACATCGCAATACAGAAGCTGGAAAGTCGTGCTAACTCGTTAATTTATCAGCGATACGTTGCCTTGAAAACATGGCTATGGGCACATTCAAGGACACAGTTACGTTTGTGCTAAGCGCCAGTGCTGTTCAAGTGACAATATAGCTTCAGGAAGTTCTCTAAGTTGATGAAAGAATCCCTCAACAACATGCTCAAGAGTTCGCCCATTACCAATACATGTTCTTAAGGCACTATCTACTCGGTTTTCGCCTTGGAAAGCAATAGTTGCTTTTTCATTCACATATTCAAGAGACAATTCATTGATAAGGAAGCAGATAACTTGCTCTAAGCATACAAAACGATTATTAAGGGTGGCCTCTTCAATGAAACCTGTTTCAGCTATCGCTTTCAAAAAGCGTTTATCTCCTGATAGCAAAAGGTCATGGTGGTTTAACAACCCTTGAACCAACCTCATTTCCCCTTCATCAAGGTTATCAAAATTGTTTTGCAACTCGATCAATCGCTGATCTGAGATAACTTCATCAAAGGCTATAAAAACACCTTGAGCTAAACAATCTTGAACTTTTTGTACCGCTTCAGCGCCATAGCGACGGTTTGCTGCTTTTCCTCTTAACTGATAAACAAGAGTATCCAAAACATAAAGTTGGCCATAGTTTCTTGTAAGTAATTCGCAACCATCTGCAAGTAGGTCAAGCTGGGCCAATTTAAGTACTACATCATTATCAAGTAATACAGCCACTGGCACTACACCTCAATGTTGTTCATTCTGCAAAGCATTTCGAACTTGTCTTCCGAAGTCTTTTCTTCGTCAACGTACTCAAGAAAAGTTCTGCTAGCTTGATCCATCCATGTTAATTGCGGGTAGAGAATATTTAATGCGCTCCCACAAACAGCAAAATAATTACCTGAATGAGTACGACTCATCGTTTTGGCATAATTTAATGCAACATGCCCAGGGTCAACTTGATTTTGACGAGCAATGCGAAGTGCTTCAGACGCTAACACATCTGCTCTTATCCAACCATTGCTATGAAAAGCCGCATCGGGGCGTCCATTGAGCAACTCAATTGCATACACGTTCGCCTCATGTTCCTGAGGATTGTCCACATCATCTTCATTAATTTTTTCATCAATAAGCAATGAATTATCTTCGAGATGTCCGCAGGCAATGTGGCCTAACTCATGAGCTAGGCTGAACAACATAGCACTTGCATGCTTGTGTTTTTTAGTAAGAGCAATAACAGGACGCTCAGATACTTTGATTGCCACAGCGTCCATTTTCTTTCTCGCTGGTATTTCCGGCATGTATAAAACAGGAATACCTCTAGACCACGAAAATTCTAAAAGAGATTGAAAATCAACCCACGGCTTACCCTGCGCTAGGATTTCTTGCCTGACCTCACTAGCGGTGGGAAGCCCACTGTATTGGTTTTTAGCAACTGTTGCTGCAATTTTAGCCATTCCATCAACAACAGCGGTTGCTGCCTGAAGCTCTTCGACAGATTTATTTGCAGCATGTTTGTACCTACGAATAGATTCATTAAACCTTAGCTGTTCTGTCGGATTCATTACAGTGCTTAAATCTAAGTTTGCAAACTTGGCTAAACCTAGAATAACCTGCTGGCTAATGCTGGGCGACTGGTTCAATGAGTCATCCCACCAATCAGGAAGTAGCTTAGATAAACCTTCAGCTAAGCGCCCATCAAGAGCACTTACTCGATTTAAAAAAGCCCTAAGAGGCTTATGATGTACGGTAGTAGTCATCTTATCCCCTCCTTTGTAGTAATTCTAATAGTTGATTTCTGCTTATAGTATAACCGCGGGTCAGTTGCATCACACGCAGTTTCTAAATGCATTCTACAGCTTAGTCGTACTCACACCCTATAAAGTTCCCTTGCGCAGCAAGCTATCGGCAATTATTGGTCCGCTGGTTTTTTATCCACTAAGCATAGAATTGTTGGGGCTACTCTTACTGAGACCAGAAACTACAACTTTTTGAATAATCATAAGCACAAAATAGTTTATGCGGCGCGCATAAAACCACCTTGATGATGAGGCGATAAGCATAGTTTTTGCGTACTGACTTGCGCTATAGTCCCCACGTTGCGGCAAAACCGCAACCGGAATTGGCGTTCCGAATTATCACGAGTGTCGGTAGCGATGTTTGCAGTGCTACTGGCGCGGCCTGCGCTCGCCCCTTCAATGGTGGCTCAGGCAGGGGCTTCGAAAGAAGCGCCGGGTCGTGATAACCGGTACGCCAACCCTGTCTGGGTCACCACCAGTGAGCCTGGCGTCTCCGGTGGTGGCGTTAACCTGCTTATCACGAAGCGGAGCGCTGCGTATGTGTCCTGTCCCTGAATTTCCCATTGCACCAGCCTCCGCCGGAGGTATCTATGAAAATCACCGTAGAACAACCCTCAGCCAGAGAACTGGTCGATCGCTCGCGAGTCCTGGTGCATGTGATGCTCGAGCATCCTGACGATATCGGCCCTAATTATGCGTTGCTTCTCATCCTTGCCGATCAGCTACAACTGTTAAGAGATGCTTTTGAAGAGGATGAGATCAGACGGCTTAGGGATGAGAAATTACCTCAATAATTTTTACAGCGACCACAGCATCAGGGACAGATGTTGTGGTGTGTTTTGGTACAATTCGGAATCCAGCGATACATTCGTTGTCTGAATCCTTCAAGTTCCCCCATTTATTGTCTACTAAGTAAAAAGAAAGTGGGGGATGTGTTGTGCAAATTAAGACTACTATAATATATTGATTTTATTAGGC